>JAEMTR010000119.1 GCA_016462245.1 Solirubrobacteraceae bacterium | reverse complement strand
GCTGGTGCGAACGCTCTCCGGCGGCCAGCGCGAGATCGAGCCGGCGCTGATCGGCGACCCTGACCTGATCTTCCTTGACGAGCCGACAACCGGCTTTGACCCAGCCGCGCGCCGCGCCGCGTGGGCAACGATCAAGCGGCTACGCGACCTTGGCAAGACAGTTCTGCTTACGACCCACTACCTCGAAGAGGCGCAGGAGCTTTGCGACCGAGTGGCGATTATCAAGAGCGGCAAAATCCTCGCCGAAGGCCCGCCTGACACGCTCAGCGAGGCGTCGGCCCGCTACCGCGTCAGCTGGCGCGACGGCGGCGGCGTGCTTCAGAGCGAAGAGGTTGATGACCCGACCGAGCTGCTCCACCGCCTCACCGGCGAAGCGATCGCCCGCGGAGAGTCGCTCGCCGACTGCTCAGTTGTACGCCCGTCGCTGGAGGACGTCTACCTCGAACTGACGGCCGACGAAACTAGCGAGGCGCAGCAATGAGCGACACAACACTCGCCTGGCGCCAGTACCGCCTTGAGCGCAAGATGTTTTGGCGCAACCCGACGGCGGCGTTCTTCAGCTTCGTGCTGCCGCTGATCTTTCTCTTCCTTTTCGGCGCGGTATTCAGCGGCAACCAAGCCAACCTCAACGTTCTGGTGCCGGGGATCGCCGGGCTCAGCGTGATGGCAACAACCTTCAACGCGCTGGCAACTCAGATGACCTTCCTGCGCGAGCAGGGCGTGCTCAAGCGCGTGCGCGGCACGCCGCTGCCGGGCACCTCCTACCTTTCGGGAATCATCGGCAGCGCGGCGACCAACGCCGTGATTCAAATCCTGATCATCATCGTCGCCGGCAAGCTCTTCTTCGGCCTCGGCTGGCCGAAAGATTGGGCCGAGCTGGCCGTTTTCACGATCCTCGGCGTCGCCTGCTTTGCCGCGATGGGCGTCGCCTTCTCGCACGTAATTCCAAACTTTGAGGCGGCCCCGGCCTACACCAACCTCGTATTCCTGCCGATGATCTTCATCTCCGGCGTCTTTTTTGATGTCGACAACGTTCCGACCTTCCTGCGCGACATCGCCAACGCCCTACCGCTGGTTCACGTAATCAACGGGATCAGCGCTGCGCTGGTAACCGGAGCGCCGATCACCGACCACTTATCTGACCTTGCCGTCGTCGCCGTCTGGACGCTGGCCTGCGTGATCCTCGCCGTCCGCGGTTTCAGCTGGAGCGCGCGCGACTAGGAGCCCCGCAGGAAGGCTTCCGGCGGTTCGCCTTCGACGGCTATCTCGATCGCGGCCTGCTCGCTAGCGCGCCAGTCGTCGCGCAGCATTCCAAAGACGTTTACGTCGAGGTAGCGCTCGCCGTGATGGTGCCACTGGCGCAGCACGCCCTCACGCGAATAACCGACCGCTTCGAGCGCGCTGGTTGAGCGCTCGTTCTCAGGGTTCGAGTAGGAGCCGATCCGGTTCATTCCCAGCAGCTCGAAGCCGAGATGGGCGATCATCGCCTTCGATTCGCGGTTGACCTGACTGCCCCAGAAGTCGGCGCCGAGCCAAGTGCCGACGATGCAGCGGCGGTCGCGGTAGCTCAGCTCGCTAAGGCCGGTGATTCCTGCCGGGCCGCGTTCGCGATCGATGATCAAGAGGTCGAGCTGTTCGCCGCGCTCGCGCTGCCGGGCGCAGCGCTCGATGTACTCGCGCGGCTGCTCGATCTCGGTGTAAGGGCCCCACGAGAACCAGCGCGTCACCTCCGCGTCGCTGGCGAGCGCGAGCAGCGCTTCGGCGTCGCCCGGCTCGGGCGGGCGCAGAGTCAAACTCGGGCCGATCAGTGAAAATCCCACTCGTATAGCTTCGCAGGCCAACCCGCGGCAGCGCCACTGATAGCGTCCGATCTGATGGACGAACCCGAAAGAGAGCCGCTAGAGATAGTCGAAAGCGTCGGTGAGCTCGACTTCGCCGTCGTTACGCTGCGCGAGTTTCTCCACCATTCCAACGCGATCCGCGCGGTCGCGGTAGTTGACCGCGAGCCTGGCGTTGGACCGGCAACGGTTGACTGCGAGCGCTTCTGCGAAATAGAGGTCGACCTCGGCGACCGCGTAGTGCTGCTCGACCACGCAGCCGAATTGGAGCCGGATCCGCCTGCGCTGCCTGAAGTGAAGCCGCTGCCGCCGTTCAACGTTGATCCAACTAGCGGTGAGATAGCCGGAACGATCGGTGGAATCGAGCACCTCGTCGATGGCGTAAGCGCACTCGCCGCGGCGCTCGGTGGGCGCAACATCGCGATGGCCGTCTTCGAGACCGACAGCGCCGATCACCCGCTCTCGATCACGGCCCGCGCCGACGGCAGCGAGGAGCCGGTGATCGCGATCGGGATAGAAGCCTTCACGCTGCCACCGCTGCCTCCCGCCCCCGGCGCCTAATCTCTAGCGATGCGCCTGATCCGATTCCTCTGCGGCCCCGCCCTGATCTACGCCGGAGCGATGCACTTCATCCGCCCGTGGTTTTACAAACCGATGATGCCGGCCTGGCTGCCAGCCCATGACGAACTGATCGTCGCCAGCGGCGTGACCGAGATAGTTGCCGGTGCCGCGCTGATCTGTCCCGACCCGCGCGTCCGGCGCGCCGGCGGAGCGCTGGCAATCCTGACTCTGATTGGTGTCTTTCCAGCCAACGTTGAGATGGCCACCCACCCCGAGCGCTTCCCGAAGATTCCACCGGCGGCGCTGTGGGCGCGGCTGCCGCTGCAGGCCGTGATGCTGGCCTGGGTCGCTGCCGCGATGCGCCCGCCCCGGCGCGATTAGCTACAGCTCAGTCGCCTCGCCGGGCTGAAGAATGACCACCTCGCACTGGGGCACAAGCTCACCCGCGTAGCGGCTGAAGAGATGAGGCGGGTCGCTCAGCGCACGCGGTCGCAGCCGCTCAAGAGCGAACGGGTAGAGCGTCCCCCAGTGAATTGGGATTGCGACTGCTGGTGCCAGCAGCGCCAGCGCCTCGGCCGCCGAACGCGGGTCAAGATGGCCTGGCCCGAGCGTTGGCCCCCAGCCCCAGATGGGAATCAGCGCGAGGTCGAGCGGTGGCTCACTGAGCTCCGCCATCGAGTCGAAGATGTCGGTGTCGCCAGCAAAGTAGATTCGCCGCTCTCCTTCGACCACGTAGCCGACCGGCTGTGCCTGGTGGGCGCTGCGGGGCCCGCGACCGCCCTCGTGCTCGGCGTGAACGACGAGCACGCTGAGCGCTCCAAAGCTGACGCGATCACCGGCGATGACCTCTTCGACGCTGGTGAAGCCGAGTTCGCGAACTAGCGCGCCGCCGCCGCGCGGAACGACGACTGGCGTTGCGCGGCTAAGCAGCTGCAGCGAGCGGCGGTCGAAGTGGTCGTGGTGGAGGTGCGAGAGCAGAACGCCATCTGCGCCGGCCCATGCGGCCGGGGCAACCGGCGCGCCGTGGCGGCGCAGGTGGCCGATCCTTCCGCGCAGCACAGGGTCGGTCAGCAGCCGCACTCCTGAATCCTCGATCGCGACGGTCGAGTGGCCAAGGAAGCTGACGCGCGAACCGCTCAGCACGTCAATTTGCGCAGCGCGGCGCGGTACTTGCGCATTGAGCTGGTTGGGAAGTCATCGTGCGTCTGGGTTCGCAGCCGCGCCACGCGCTCGTGGTGGTAGCGCGACTGCACGCTCTCGTTATGGCCGATCACGTTCTTGATCTCAATCCCTTCGCGGCAGCGCAGCCAGTTGGTCAGGCGCAGCGAAGCGGCCCGCACCTTTGCGCGGCCGAGCACGTCCGACGGCTTGAAGCCAACGTGCTCGATCCCAATCGCCGTCCAATTAAGGCCGACTGTGTGGCGGCACATCAGGCTGATCGGCACTAGCTGATGGATCTTTCCGTTCTGGTCGACGATGAAGTGCGAGCAGACGCCCGGCAGCTCGCCGAGTTCATTGTCGGCAACATCTTGGGCGAAGATCGTCCAGATCGGGCGGTACGTCGATGACTCGGTTAGATGCTGAACAATCACCTTTGGGTTGTGCAGCCCGTAGCGGCGGAAGCCATAGTGCCGCTGCGAGTAAGCGGCCATCTCGGCCTTGCGCTTTGCCGGGTAGGGAATAGCGTTCCACGCGATCGCTGGCCGATCGGCGGCGGCCGAGTTGACGCTTGCGGCGAGCGCCACAGTTGCGAGAGCTACTCCTAACACTCAGAACAAGATACGCCGTTGACCGCTGGACGCCCGCCGGTTGATCCGCTACGGTGCCCACTTGACACACTGTCAAATAAACCTCGGGGGAGCATTGCAATGACGACGACAGCCGGCACGGACTTGAATCAAATCGACCTCAGCGACCTTTCGCTATGGACCGACGGCCCTCCCCACGAGGTCTTCGAGCGGCTGCGTAACGAGCAGCCCGTGCACTGGAGCCCGCTCGAAGGCTTCGCTCACGAGGAGGGCTTCTGGTCTGTCACACGCTTCGAAGAGATCGCGACGGTCGGGC
>JAEMTR010000118.1 GCA_016462245.1 Solirubrobacteraceae bacterium | reverse complement strand
CGGGAACTCCGCTTCCCTCGACGAATTGACGGCGGACGAGATGGCCTGGGCCCTTGGGTGCTACGAGCACGACGTCAACCTCTGCTGGCGGCGTTACTTCCTCATAATGAATCGAGAAGCCGTGGCCGAAGAGCAGCATGTTGCCGGGTGCTAGCCCATCGACAATTTCGGCGTTGTAGATGTCGTGATGGCGCTCGTCAGGAAGCAGGACCATCACTAGGTCGCCCTTACTCGTTGCGTCGGCGACCGACATCACTTCGAGGCCCTCGGCGCGTGCTTCAGCGACGCTCGCAGAGTCTTCGCGTAGGCCGACGACTACTGAGACGCCAGAATCCTTCAGGTTCAGCGCGTGTGCGTGCCCTTGAGAGCCGTAGCCGATGATCGCAACGGTCTTTCCTTCGAGCAGGGTGAGGTCGGCGTGTTCGTCATAGAGCATGGCGCTGATGGTAGGACAGTCCCGCGGATTCTTGCCGCGCGACTAGGCCTCGGCGACGGCGACCCACGTGCTACCCGGTAGCTGCAGCGAGCCATCGGGCTGAAGGAACTGGCCGTATTGCTCGTCTAGCGCCTCGCGCAGCTCGTAGTGCTCTGCCGGCGACAGCTCGGTTGCGGCGCGGCCAATGATGCTGGAGGTGCTGCGCATGTGCTCCCACCAGTCGTCAAGGCTGGCGAGCGTCCAGATCAGGTCGACAGACTCGGTCCGCACTTCGATGAAGCCAGCGTTGAGCAGCAGCTCGTCGATCATCCCCTCAGCGCCGAAGCGAAACGGGTCTGGCGCGTCCGGCTCAGGAGCGACCGTCAGGCCGCGGCGCTCGAACTCTGCGCGGGCAACCGCCATCCACGGGTTGACGGCAAGCGGGCGCCAGACGGCGAGTGCGATGCGGCCAGCGGGGACGAGCACGCGGCGCGCTTCGCGCAGCGCCGCCTCTGGGTCGACGACGAGCATGTATCCCCAGCGACTGAGAACAGCGTTGAAGCTTGCCGTCTCCGCGTCGAGCCATTCGGCTTCCATCCGCTCGACCTTGACTTGGGCAAGCCCACTCTGCTCCGCGCGGCGCGCTGCGCCCTCGACCATCGCTGCGGCGCCATCGGTGATCAAAACTTCGCCGCTGGAACCGACCACTTCGGCCGCTAGCAAGCCAACGTCGCCGAGGCCGCCAGCGACCTCCAGCACGCGGTCGCCGGGCGCAAGCTGAACCGCCTCAACGAGCCAATCTGCGACCGCTGCGCCGGCAGCCGTGACCGTCGCGGCGCGCGCTTCCCAGCCCGGCGCTGCAGCCTCCCAGCGGTCGCGCTGCGTTCCTCGTAGTTCGCTCGGGTCGCTCACAGGGTCAGCCTAGAGCTCACTCCGACTGAGCTTTCCTGTCGCACTGCGTCGGAGCGTCGAGCGGAACTCGATCTGTTTCGGCCGCTCGTGCGGCGACAGCCGCGAGCGAGAGAATTCGATCAGCTCCTCAGCGGTGACGCTCGAGCCAGTCTCGAGCACGACGATTGCCGTCACGCTCTGCCCCCACTCGGCGTCTTCGCGACCAACCACTGCCACGTCGGCAACCGAGGGGTGCTGCGCCAGCGCAGCTTCGACCGTCTCGGGGGCGACGTTCTCGCCGCCGCTGATGATCAGATCGGAGAGTCGGCCAACGAGTTCGAGCTGGCCGTCCGCTGCCCATCGGCCAACGTCATCGCTACGCAGCTGTGGCTGGCACTGCGGGGCAACAGTCGGGCCGCTAACGAGAACCTGATCGTCCTCCCCTAGCTCGACGCGAGTGCAGAAGAGCTGCGCGCCGCGAGTCGCAATCTGCGAGCAGGCCTCAGTCATGCCGTAGGACGGGGCAACCGGAACCAATGCGTCGGCGGCTTGCGCCAGCAGCTCGTTGCTAATCGGCCCGCCTCCGAGCAAGACCCAGCGGAGGCTCGGGGGTTCGCGAAGCCCGGCGTCGAGCAAACGCTGCAGCGCCGTCGGGACTAGCGACACCAGCGTCGGCCCGTCGCTGGCTTGCAGCGCCGCGAGTGCGACGTCGAACCGCTCTTGAACCAGCGCCTGCGTGCGGTAGATCGCTGAGCGCACGAGCACCGAAAGGCCGCCGACGTGGCTGAAAGGAAGCGGACAGAGCCAGCGCTCATTCGCATCGAGACCGAGTGCGACTGCCGAACCGGCCGCGCTCCACCAGAAGTTGCCGTAGCTGAGCACTACCTCCTTCGCTGCCCCGCTGCTGCCCGAGCTATAAATCACGACCGCTGGCGCGGAGAGGTCGTGCGTCGCGAGCAGCGTCGCCGCCGGATCCTCATGAGATTCGAGCGGCCCGTCGACCACAACGCGCGAATCGCTGGTGCGGGCGGCGATCTGATCTGCTGCTGAAGCTGGATCGATTGGGACGGCGACTGCGCCGAGCAAGAGCACTGCGTGGAAGTGAATTGCGAACTGCTCGCCGGGTGCTAGGAGCAGCGCTACGCGATCCCCTTCGACTACACCAAGCGCCGCAAGCTGGCGCGCTGCGCGCTCAGCCTGCTCCAGAAGCTGACCGTAGGTGAGGTTGTTGACGGCCAGCGACTGCGGCGCTGTTGCAGCCGCTCGCGGTAGCCAGGAATCGACGAGCACAGAGAGAAAGCTAGCCTCTCCCCTCTATGAGCGATAAGACGACAATCCGGCCAGCCGCGCAATGGAGCGCTGCAGGCGAATACAGCGACATTCGCTACGAGCTCAGCGGCGACGGGATCGCGAAGATCACGATCAACCGCCCAGAGGTCCGCAACGCGTTCCGCCCGCAGACTTTGTTCCAGCTCAGCGAGGCCTTCAACAAGGCACAGAACGACCCAGAGGTCGGCGTGATCATCCTCACGGGCCAAGGCGACATGGCCTTCTGTTCCGGCGGCGATCAGCGGATCCGCGGCGACGACGGCTACATCGGCGACGACGAGATGGCGCAGAAGGGAATTGGTCGCCTCAACGTGCTCGACCTTCAGATTCAGATGCGTCGCTGCCCAAAGCCGATCGTCGCGATGATCGCCGGCTACGCGATCGGAGGCGGCCACATCCTGCATATCTGTTGCGACCTCTCGATCGCCGCCGAGAACGCCCGCTTTGGCCAGACTGGCCCGCGCGTAGGCTCATTCGACGGTGGTTTCGGTTCCGGCCTGTTGGCGCGACAGATTGGTCAGAAGCGAGCCAAAGAGATCTGGTTCCTCTGCCGCCAATACGACGCCCAGACAGCGCTCGACTGGGGCCTCGTCAATTCCGTGGTCGAGCTTGAGTCGTTGGAAGAGGAGACCGTTCAGTGGGCCCGTGAGATGCTCGAGCTCTCACCGATGTCGCTGCGGATGCTGAAAGCCTCATTCAACGCCGCTGATGACGGTCTGGCCGGCGTCCAGCAGCTTGCTGGCGACGCGACGCTGCTGTTTTACATGTCGGAGGAGGCACAAGAGGGCCGCGATGCCTACGTCGAGAAGCGCAAACCGGACTTCTCGAAGTTCCCGAAGCGGCCATAGGCAAAGTGGCTGCAGAACGGACCCAGAGGAATCCGGGGGCGCTTTCGAGTCTCCAAATCTGGCTGATTGCTTCGCGGCCGCGGACGCTTCCAGCCGCCGTCGCTCCTGTCCTGGTTGGAACCGCGCTGGCGTGGACGGTTGGACCGCTCGATTGGGTGGCGTTCGTTGCGGCATCGCTCGGAGCGCTCTTCATCCAAGTCGGGACCAACCTCTCGAACGACTATTCCGACGCTCGCCGCGGCGCAGACACTGAGGATCGGCTCGGCCCCGTGCGCGTTACGGCTGGCGGACTAGTGCCGCCAAAGCAGGTTCTCTTCGCGACCTACGCCAGCTTTGGCATGGCCGTGCTTTGCGGTATTTATCTGATCATCATCGCCGGCCCGGTTTTGCTGCTGATCGGCGCAGCTTCAATCCTCGCCGGCGTGCTCTACACGGGCGGGCCGCGCCCCTACGGATACGAAGGTTTCGGCGAAGTCTTTGTCTTCACTTTTTTCGGGATCGTCGCCGTCACAGGCTCCTACTTCGTCCAGCGCCAGGCGTTGGAATGGGAAGCGTTTGTGCTCGCAGTTCCGGTTGGACTGCTGGCCTCGGCGATTCTCGTCGTCAATAATGTCCGCGACCTTGAGACCGATCGTCGGGCAGGTAAGAAGACGCTTGCCGTCAGGCTCGGGCGCGCCAACACGCGCCGCCTCTTCGCCGTGATGGTGGCGCTCGCCTACCCGACCGCGCTGATTCCAACTCTGCTTGGTTCGCTTAACGCGTGGCCAGTGTTAGTCGTGCTCACGATCCCGATCGCTGTTGCGCTCGTTAAGACGGTCGCATCCCACACCGATGGCCCAACGCTCAACTCGGCGCTCGCGAGATCCGGCCTGCTGGAGCTGGCATTCTGCCTACTGCTGACCATCGGCCTACTCCTGAATTAGCTATGAAGGCAGACCTAGAACGAATCTCACTGCCTCTCAGCGAACCGTTAGTGGGCGCTAGCGAGAC
>JAEMTR010000012.1:16115-17578 GCA_016462245.1 Solirubrobacteraceae bacterium | reverse complement strand
AAGATGATGTTGGCATTAGCGTCGGCAGCCCCAGCAATCACCTCGGCTGCGTCGTTGACCTCGAACAGGCCAAGCTCTGAGCCACCCGTGATGTTGAGCAGAATGCCCGTTGCACCTTGCACGCTCGACTCGAGCAGCGGCGAAGAGATCGCGGCGCGCGCGGCTTCGCCTGCACGGCGATCGCCAGCGGCCTGGCCGATACCCATCAGGGCGGTGCCCGAATCGCGCATCACCGTGCGAACATCGGCGAAGTCGAGGTTGATTAGGCCGGGGATCGTGATCAGGTCGGTGATGCCCTGGACTCCCTGGCGCAGCACGTTGTCGGCTTCGCGGAACGCCTCCAGAACGGTAGTGCGCTTCTCAACCGTCGCCAGCAGACGCTCGTTCGGGATCACGATCAGCGTGTCGACAACTTCACGCAGGCGAGCAATCCCTTCGTCGGCGGCGCGCATCCGCTGCGCACCCTCAAATTCGAATGGGCGTGTGACGACGCCAACCGTCAGCGCGCCGATCTCAGCCTTCGCGATCTCAGCGATCACTGGCGCAGCGCCGGTTCCCGTACCGCCACCCTCGCCTGCCGTGACGAAGACCATGTCGGCGCCCTTCAGCGCCTCTTTGATCTCGTCGCGTGATTCGGCGGCCGCGCCGAAGCCAACTTGGGGGTCTGCACCGGCGCCGAGGCCACGGGTCAGTTCGTGACCGATGTTGAGCTTGATGTCGGCGTCGCAGCCATCGAGCGCCTGGGAGTCGGTGTTGGTCGCGATGAACTCGACACCGCGGAGGCCTGCGTCAACCATCCGGTTGACGGCGTTGGTTCCGCCGCCGCCGACTCCGACGACCTTGATCACTGCGAGATAGCTACCAGCTTGATAGTCAGTCATAAGATCCTGTCCGACCCTCGATTAATTGTTTATCTGTTTCGGCGTCAGTTTCTGCCGACGAACGAACGCCACGGTGGCAGCGATTCGTGCGCTTGTCAACGACAGTCTAGGGAAGCAAGCCCCCTTGCACAGCAAATCCCTCAAGTCCGGGTTGAGAGTGTAGCCCGAAATAACCCTTACCTTCTACTTTAGAGTCGGTTTCGCTCACTGCTCAGCGGCCACGGTCGAATCAGCGGTAGCCAGCGCGCCAGAAGCCGGCCTTTCCGGAATTGAGAGATCGATGTAGCCAGCGCCGGCCGCCTGTGGGTCTTGGAGAACGCGGTCGGCTGCAACCCACTTGGCCGCCAAGCGACTGCCGTCACCAAAGCGCAGCAGTGGGCCGCCACGCAGCTTCGCAATCAACCCCCCGTCGACCGCCGAAACCTCCGTCAGCTCAGCGCGCAAACGTCGCGGTGCGAGCGCGGCCAGACGCACCTCTGATGCCGTCGTCGGGTCAACAACCCGTTTCCCGCGCACGAGGGCCGCGCAGCGCAGCAACAGCGCTGTCGTTGCAAGCCCAGGCTCCCGTCACTGAACAACCTT
>JAEMTR010000012.1:11987-16105 GCA_016462245.1 Solirubrobacteraceae bacterium | reverse complement strand
CCATCTGCCGCGACAGTGAGCGCCCCTGCAGGGCCGACCAGTGAAGCGACCGGTCGGCGCTCCTGGACGACGATCGACATCGCGTGAGGAAAGTTCGTCTTAACGCTGATGCTTTTGACCAGCGGGAAGCGGGCGACGGCAGCACTCAGCGCGCTGCGATCAACGTTCAAGGTGGTCATCTGTTGAGCGGCGCCGGTCAAAGACGAGCGCACCGCCGGCGCGCCTAGACCACTGGCACCGGTAACCGTGACTCGCTCAACCGCGACGAGCGACGAATCTCGCAGCCAGACCCAGCCGCCGAGGAGTAAGGCGCTCACCACGAGCAGCGAGACGATCAGCGTCAGCGACGGGCGCCGCAGTCGCGGCATTGAGGCAAATCGAGGCACGCGCGGGAGCGCGTTGGGCCAACTGGGCATCAAGCCCTTTTTCGCGCGTGGGAGCTGCTCTCCTTCATTATCGGCTGCTCGGCTCAACGGTCAGATCTTCGCCGAGGCTGCGGACGTCGCCAGCTCCGAGGATCAGGCAGCTGTCGTCGGCACGAAGGCGCAACTTCAGCTGCGCCAGCGCGTCACTGAAATCAGGCAGCCACAGCACCTCCTTGCCGCTGCCAGCATCGGCCACCGCGGCGGCGATCAGCCTTCCGTCGACGCCAGGGAAATCGACTTGCTTCTCGTGGGCCCCATAGACGTCGAGCACGCAGACAACGTCGGCGGCGGCAAGCGCACGGCCGAATTCCGCAGCCAACCTTTCGGTGCGCGAGTAAAGGTGCGGCTGGAAGACGGCGACGACTCGCTTCGAGCCGAGCGTCCGCGCGGCCGCAATTGTTGCGGCAATCTCAGTTGGGTGGTGGGCGTAATCATCGAGGATTAGCGCGCCGGATTGGCTGCGGCCAAGCTCCTCGAAGCGGCGGCCGACGCCGCTGAAAGAGGCGATTGCTCGCACAGCATCATCCTGATCGACGCCGGCGAGCAGCGCCGCTTCCAGCGCTGCGAGAGCGTTGCCGGCGTTGTGAGCGCCGGCAACGTTGAGCGTGACCTGCTGGCCGCGCCAGTCAAACTGCGAGCCGCCGGGGCGCAGTTCGAGCGAATCGATTTCGAACGCGGTGACGGGGAGATCACCGCGGAGCTCAAGCAGCTCTGGGGAATTTGGAATCACAGCTGCGGCTGGCTTGCTGAGGAAACTTCGGAACACCTCGCGCAACTCAGCGAGCGACCGATAGTTGTCGTGGTGGTCCAGCTCAACGTTAGTTACGACAGCAACCTCGACATTGAGCGAGAGCATCGAACGGTCTGACTCGTCGGCTTCGACCACCAGCCACTCGCCACTGCCCCAAGAGGCGTTGCGACCACTGCTGCGCAGCTCACCGCCAATCAGGTAGCCGGGGTCGAGCCCACACTCGATCAAGAGCTGCGCGACCATGCTCGTGGTCGTCGTCTTGCCGTGCGCGCCGGCGACAGCAATCGTGCGCCGCAGGGCGGTCAGCTCGGCCAGCAGCTCAGCCCGTTCCATCACCGGCAGACCGCGCTCGCGCGCGGCGATCAGCTCAGGATTGGAGTCGGGAATCGCGCTGGAACGAACGACCTCAGTTCCGTCAACGGTTGGGAGATTACTCGCGCAGTGGCCAGCTTTAGCCTCTATGCCTCGCTCGCGCAAGGCGGCCAAGATCTGTGAGTCGGCAGCGTCGCTGCCACTAACCGTCGCGCCGAGCTCGGCTGCAACGCTGGCCCAGCCGCTCATTCCTGCGCCGCCAATTCCAACAAAATGAAGCTGGCGTGAGCTCCAGTCTGCCGCGCTCACGATCGCTCGCCTCCAGCCGCGCGCAGCTCCGCCTCAACTTTGCCGGTCGCGTCGAGCCGCGCGATCGAAGCAGAGGCCCGAGCCATCTGCGCAAGCAGCTCTGGGTCGGCCAGCAGGCGATCAACCTCGCTGGCAAGTCGCGCGCCGCTGAGCTCTTGATCGGCGAGGACGATTGCCGCGCCGGCCTGCTCCATCCAGCGTGCGTTACCTGCCTGATGGTCGGCCGCTGCGTGCGGGTATGGAACCAAGATTGCCGGCCGCCCTGCTGCAGCGATCTCGAAGACCGAACCGCCGGCGCGTGAAACAACGAGGTCGGCGGCGAGCAGCGCCTCAGAGAACGAGTCGATGTAGCCAAAGAGCTGGTAGTTGGCGCCGCGCGGCCGCGCCTCGAGCTTCGCCAAGTCGCGCTCTCCAGCGGCGTGAATCAGCTTCAACTGCGAATCGTCGGCAAACGCTTCCAGCGCCGCTTCGTTGATTGACCGCGCGCCGAGCGAACCGCCAACCACTACGACGACCCGATCCTTATCGCTCAGCCCGAAGCGCTCGCGGGCCGCACGCGCGTCGTGAGCCTGGGGCGGAATCGGCCTTCCGGTCACGATGTAGCGTTGCCCTCTGCGGCCTTCGAGCTGGAATGCGAGACAGACCCTGCTGGCAAAGGGTGCCAGCAGGCGATTAGTCAAACCGAAGTGGGAATCGGCTTCGGTCAGAACCAATGGAACTCGGCGCAGAACAGCAGCAGCACCGACTGGGCCGGCGACATAACCACCACCGCCGAGCACCGCTGCGGGACGCAGCTGCCCGATCATCTTCCAAGCAGTGAATGTCGCCGCAGTCGATTTGGCGACCGCGCGGATCGCTCGTAGCGGGTTGCTGCGGTCGAGGCCCTCAACTGGGATCCGGTGAAATTCGAAGCCAGCTCGCGGCACCATCTCGGCCTCGGCCCGGTCACCGCCGATGAAAACTACCCGCGCGCCACTAGTGCGCAGCGCGTCGGCGACCGCGAGCGCTGGCACTACGTGGCCGGCGGTTCCGCCGGCTGCGATCAGGTAGGTCGTCTGCATAGTCGTCCTCAGATCGTCGCGCATCGGGCTCGGTCGTGACGGCCCGCGCACTGGCGGAGCCCCCGCGGGCGATGTTCAGCAATAGTCCCACGCCGATAAGTAGCGTAACGAGGCTGGTCGATCCGTATGAGAGGAAAGGCAGCGGCACGCCGGTTAGCGGCGCAATTCCCAGCACCGCAAAAAGATTGAGTAAGGCTTGGCAGAGAATCAGCGAAGTGACCCCGGCGGCGAGCAATTGCGCGTAGCGTCCGCTGGCAGATTGCGCGATCCGCAGCCCGGCCCAGGCGACCAGCGCATAGAGCAGCAACAGCCCGCAGAGCCCCGCCACGCCAAGCTCCTCACCGATGATCGAAAGAATAAAGTCGGTGTGAGCCTCCGGCAGGTAGAAGATCTTCTGTACCGACTGTCCCAGCCCGCGCCCGAAGATTCCTCCTGAGCCGATTGCGATTTGGCCCTGCACGGCCTGAAAGCCGATGTCGCTGGCGTGGTCCCAGGGATTCAGGAACGAGGTGAGACGGGCACGGCGATACGGAGCGCTGAGCGAGTAGAGCAGCACGAGAACTCCGGCAGCGCCAGCGTAACCGGCGAGCCAGCGAAGTTGTACTCCCGCCGCCACCAACATCGCCGCGCAGGTAAATCCTGCGACCAGCGCGGTTCCCAGATCAGGCTGTGTGACGACCAACACGATCGCCGCGCCAACGACCAAGAGCATCGGCACGAGCTCGCCGGAGCGCTTGAAACCGCGTGGCCTCTCGGCCAAGAAACGCGCCGTGTAGAGGATCAGTGCGAGTTTCGCCAGCTCACTGGGCTGGAACTGCAGTTCGCCAAAGCCGATCCAGCGACGGGCACCGTTGACGGAGACGCCGATCCCGGGAATTTTGACCGCTATCAGCAAGACGAAGGCGACAGCCAGCAGCGGACCTGTCAACGCCAGCAGCCGCTTCAGCGGGAAGCGGATTGCGATGTTCAAACCGACGAAGCCGAGCGCAGCGAAAACGAGGTAGCGGATTAAGAGCGAGCTGCCGTTACCGCTCCCTTCGACGACAGACGACGCCGACGAAGCGCTGTAAACCATCACGGCGCCGAAGGCGACAAGGCAGAAGACGGCAGTGAGGAGCACGTCCTCCTCGGTCGAGCGGGCGCGCGAGCTTTCACGAGCGGCGGCTGGTTGACGGGCAGCTGAGCTCGCTCGGGCCATTCTGACTCTCTTTCGCTGCGCTTCGCGAAACTCCTTCTCAGCTTCTCTAGATACTCAAAAAC
>JAEMTR010000012.1:0-11977 GCA_016462245.1 Solirubrobacteraceae bacterium | reverse complement strand
CAAGGCTGCGGCATCGGCTCGCTTCGATCAACCCTTCGAACGCAGCTGCGATCTCTTTAGCGTCCTCACCAATCAGAAATGCAGCCCTCACACTTGCCGCAGCGGCCTCAGCTAAGGCGGCAAACTCTTGGCCTTTGGCTTCGCCTCCGGCGATCAGCAGTAGCGGCTGTTCGAAGGCTGCCAGAGCAGCGATTGTTGACGCCACATTGGTCGCCTTCGAGTCGTTGACCCAGAGCACACCTTCGCTGCTGCCAAGCTCTTCGAGCCGGTGCTCGACGCCGGCAAATGACTTCAGCGCCGAGACAACTGCCTCGCCTGGGATTCCAGCGCTGAGCGCGGCCGCCGCTGCGCAGAGCGCATTCTCAAGGTTGTGAGCGCCGCGCAGCCGAACTTCGCTGGCGGCTAACAGTGCAGTCCCGTTCCAGCAGATCAAGCCGTCGCGTAATTCGACCTCGGCTGCGTTATCGCCGCTCAGATCGACCGTAACGCGCCGCGCGCCACCGCCAGCCAGCTTCAACATTGCGGCGCGGCCGACGGCATAGTCATCCTCGTCCTGAAAGGCAAAAAGCTCGAGCTTTGCGCGGCGATATGAGTCAAAATCGCCGTGGCGGTCAAGGTGGTCGGGTTCGATGTTCAGCAGGACCGCAACCTCAGGATCGAAGGCGACCGAATCCTCCAGTTGAAAGGAGCTCGCCTCACAGATCACTGTCGTCTCCGGCCCAATCTGCCCGACCAGTGAACTGACCGCCGTGCCGGTGTTACCTGCCACGACAGCCTCACGGCCGGCCGCACGCCAGATCGCCCCGAGCAGCTCAACCGTCGTCGTCTTTCCGTTCGTGCCGGTGACGGCAACGAACGGTGATTCCAACATTCGCCAGCCCAGTTCTAGCTCGCTGTAAATCGGGATTCCTGCCGCTCGCGCAGCAACCAATACGGCGGCATCGTTGGGCACGCCGGGGCTGCGGACGACTGCGCGGGCGCGTTCAAGCTCATCGACGCCGTCGCTTTTTAGCGAGATCTCAATTCCCTCCTGGCGCAGCGCCTCGCCCTGCTGGGGCTCGCCGATGTCAACGCCGATCAGCGGCTCGCCCCTATTCCATAGCGCCCGTGCGCAGGCCGCGCCGGAGCGCTCAAGACCCACTACGAGCAATGGACCGGGCGGAACTGGAGGGCGACGAGCAGCAGCCATGGCTCCAACGATACGCAGCGCCTCAAGTGATGTTCGCTTGGTAGAGCGTAAATCCGATCGCCGAACAGACCGCGGCGATGATCCAGAAGCGCAGAATGATCCTCGTCTCCGACCAGCCAAGCATCTCGAAATGGTGGTGAATCGGTGCCATCAGGAAGACCCGTTTGCGCAAACTCTGGAAGACGGAGACCTGGATGATCACGCTCAGCGCCTCAATCACGAAGATGCCGCCGATCAGTACCAGCAGCAACATCGTGTCGGTCATTACTGCGATCGCGCCGATTGCGCCGCCGAGGCCGAGTGAGCCAGTGTCGCCCATGAAAATTGTGGCTGGGAAAGCGTTGAACCAGAGGAAGCCGATGCAGGCGCCGACAATGCAGGCGCTCAGCAGCGCCAAGTCGCGGTCGCCGGTTGTGATGAAAGTGATCGCAACGTAGGCGAGCATCACAATCGCTACGCAGCCGGCTGCGAGGCCGTCGAGCCCGTCGCTGAGGTTGACGGCGTTAGTTGAGCCAGCGATCACGAGGAAGACCGCCACCGGGAAGAAAAGACCAAGATCGATGCTGGCGTCGACGAAGCGCAGCTGAATCGTTGTCGATAGTCCTGCTTTGTGGGTTGCGACCCACCACAGCGCGAGCGAAATCAACAGCAGCGCGATCATCTTTGAGCGTGCGCGAAGCCCCAGTGAGCGGCGCCGAACGATCTTCGAATAATCATCGACAAATCCGAGCAGCGCGCAGGCCACCGCGGTCCCAAAGACAGCGACGGCGCGCCAGTCCCAGTCGGTCAAGACGAGGAATGGAACCGCGACCGAGAGGAAAATTAGAACGCCGCCCATCGTCGGCGTGCCGGCTTTAGCGTGATGTCCGGCGGGCCCTTCTTCGCGGATCTGTTGGCCGAATTCGCGACCGCGCAGGTAAGTAATCAGCCGCGGCGCAGCGAAGACGCAGATCAAGAGCGAGCAGGGGCCGCCGATCAGCACCTCACCCATCAGGCGCCTCCCCCGGCGGCCGGCGGCAGCGCCTGACAGAGCGACTCGCCGACGACCTCCAGCCCGACGCCACGCGAGCCTTTGATCAGCACCGTGTCGCCCGGCTCGACAATCGAAGCGATCTGGTCAGCAGCCTGCGCCGCGCTCTCAAGCGAGTAGAGGTTTTCGCCACCGAAGGGCGGGCCCGCGTCGCGCGCCAGCTCACCGACCGTTACTAAAACCTCGACGCCAAGCTCGCGCACGTGGGCTCCAAGTTCGGCATGAAAGCGCCGCTGATCGGGGCCCAGCTCGCGCATATCGCCGAGCACAGCGACGGTTCGACCGGAGGCCGAGTCGGCGAGGTCGTCGAGCGCCGCGCGCATCGACATCGGATTTGCGTTGTAACAGTCGTTGATGACGACGACATTGTCCTCTAACAGCAGGCGTTGCCCGCGCAGCTTCGATAGTTCGACCTCAATCAGGCCGCTCGGTTCGACCCCCAGCGCGCGCACAGCGGCCAGCGCGGCCAACGCATTACTACGCATGTGGGCCGACGCGAACGGCAACTCAATCGTGTCCGGTAGCTGCTCGAGCTCACCACCGGGCCCGAACCGCACAGTCCGAATGTCGCTACGGATGTAAGGCTCAAGCAACGCCTCATCGGCCGGCACTACTGCGATCGCGTCTGGCCCAAGGCCAACTAACAGCTCGGCCTTCGCGCGCGCGACGGCCTCGACCGTGCCCAGTAGCTCAAGGTGTACGGGGCCGACGTTCACGATCACGCCGACATCCGGCTGAGCGATCCGCGTTAGCTCAGCGATCTGCCCCTCGCCGCGCATTGCCATCTCTAGTACCAGCACCTCTGTACCTGCGGGCGCAGCGAGAATCGTCAGCGGCAACCCGATCTCGGTGTTGAAGTTCTCGATTGTCGCGACCGTCCGTCGCGACGGGGCCAGCATCCCAGCGATGATGTCCTTCGTCGACGTCTTACCGGTCGAGCCGGTAACTGCGATCACGGCGCAGCCGAGTTCGCGGCGCCAGGCATGGGCCAGATCGGCGAGCGCTCGCAGCGGGTCGCTGACCGCAATCACGACCTGCTCGTCGTCGCAGCCCAACGCGGCGGCGTGTTGGTCGGAGACAATCACGCCCCACGCCCCCGAGGCCAGCGCTGCAGCGGCGAACTCACCGCCGTCGTGCACTGAGCCGGTGAGGCCGACGAATAGCGCCCCGGGCTCGATCGCTCGCGAATCGATCGTGATCGCAGCGGGCGCCGAGGCCGCCGAGTTTCCGGCCACGATCTTGCCGCCAGCGTTTGCGGCAACGTCGGCCGCGCTCCAACTGTTGTTCATCAGCGCCGCCCCTCTATTGCTGCAGCCAGAACCTTGCAATCGTCGAAATCTAGTACCACCCCGCCAGCGATCTGCTGGCCCTGCTCGTGCCCCTTTCCAGCCACCAGCACGACGTCACCGTCGGCTGCGGTCGCGACGGCCGCAGCGATCGCTTCTGCTCTGTCGATAAAAACCTCGACCTCTGCCGCGCCGGCGACGCCAGTGAGGATCGCGTCAATGATTGCTTGCGGCTCTTCAGACCTTGGGTTGTCGGAGGTGACGATCATCACGTCGGCGAGCTCGCTGGCAATACGGCCCATCTGCCCACGCTTGCCGCTGTCACGGTCGCCGCCGGCGCCGAAGACGACGATCAAGCGACCTTCGGTCAACGCCCGCGCTGTGCGCAGGGCATTCTCTAGTGAATCGGGCGTATGGGCATAGTCAACAATCGCAGCGAAGCCCTGTCCGGCGTCGACCGGCTGGAAGCGACCGGGCGCTACCTCGGCTGCAGCGAGCGCCCGCGTAATAGTCGAATCATCGACACCAAGAAGGCGAGCAGCGGCGATCGCGCAGAGCGCGTTGAGGACGTTGAAATCGCCGGGGAGCGGAACGCGAAAATCGACCCCTCCAGCCGTGAAGCTGCTGCCCGCGGCATCGGTGATGATCGACCCGGCCTGTAGATCGGCGTCATCGCTAGTGATCCCGATTGTCGTCACGTCGCTCAGCTGGGCGGCGAGCCGCCTGCCGTACTGGTCGTCGATGTTGATGATCCTCCGGGCCCCACTCTCGCTTAATAGTCGCGCCTTGACGGCGAAGTACTGCTCAATCTCGCCGTGGAAATCGAGATGCTCTCGACTGAGGTTGGTGAAGACCGTTAGATCCCAATCGATTGCGTCGGACCGGTGCAGGGCAATTGCGTGCGAGGAGACCTCGATCACGCATGCCTCGTCAGCTGCGGCGACCATCTGCGCGAAACAGCGCTGCAGTTCGATCGCCTCCGGCGTCGTCCTGACCGTCGCTTCGCGGCTGCCACCGATGATCTGTTCAACCGTTCCGATCAGCCCCGTCTGCCTGCCTGATGCCTCCAGCAACGCCCGCGTTAGAAAAGCGGTCGTTGTCTTGCCATTGGTGCCGGTGATGCCGACCATCTGCAGCTGCTCGGTCGGGTTGCCATTGAGCCGCGCTGCAACCGGCGCAATCGCAGCTCGAACGTCCTCGACAACGACCTCCGGAACGCCGAGCCCAAGCTCTCTCTCGGTTAGCAAGGCGGCGGCGCCGCGCGCCACTGCGGAGGCCGCAAAGTCGTGGCCGTCGCGTTCGAAGCCAGGAACGCAGCAGAACAGCGTTCCTGACTCGACGAGCCTGTCATCGAGCTCGATCGAGCTGATCTCGGCGTCTCCCTGGCCGCTCTGGGGGCCGTCGAATAGCTCGCGCAACCGCATCGCGCCAGAGTAACGAGGCGTCCGGCCTTTACTTCGGTGCGATTCGCAGGTAAGGGAGCGCAAACGCGGCGATCTTGCCGAATGCTGGAGCTGCAACCGAGCCGCCGTAGATATCGCCCTGCGGCTCGTCTACGACGATGCTGATCAGCAGCTTCGGATCTGCCGCCGGAGCCATTCCAACAAATGACGCGACATAGTCAGACTGCGAATACCCGCCGGTCGTTGGATCGATCTTGTTCGCGGTTCCCGTCTTGCCGGCAAGTTCGTAGCCGGGGATCTCTATCTCGCTGGCGGTTCCGCCAGACTTGAAGACGCCTGTCAGCATCTCTCTCACCGCAGCTGCCGTCTTGACGCTGATGATTCGCTGACCAGTGTCAGCGGCTTCCGTCGCTTTGCCATTTACGGAGTTCACCAAACGCGGGCTCAGCAGCGTTCCGCCATTGGCGATTGCGCCGTAAGCGCTGACCATCTGCAGCGGCGTCACGAGCTGGCCCTGCCCGATTGGCATGTTTCCCATCGAAGAGCCCGAATACTCCGCGAGCGGCGTGATCAGGCCCCGCTCTTCGCCGGGAAGGTCAACGCCGGTCGGTTTCCCGAATCCGAATTTATAGACCCACTGACTAAACCGTTTCGCGCCAAGGCGCTGGCCGATCGTGATCGCACCGACGTTGCTCGACTGGGCAAGAATTCCCGCCGTATCGAGCGTAATCGAGCCGCGCTCGTGCGATTCACCGATCACACGGTCGGCAACTTGAATTGATGGCGCAAGGTTGAAAGAGGTGGTTGGCTCAACCTTCTTGTCTTCGAGCGCCGCCGCAACCGTGAAGGCCTTGAAAGTAGACCCGGGCTCAAAGGTCATTCCGAGCGCGCGGTTCTGGGTCGCCTCCGGCGGCGCGCTGCCTGGGTCGTTGGCATCGACCTTCGGCCAATTGGCCATCGCTAGGACGGCTCCGGTCTCCGGATTCGTCACGATCGCGGTAGCGCCCTTCGGGTTGTATTCGTCGGCGACCGACGCCAGCACCTCTTCGGCCTTCAGCTGGATCTCGGCGTCAAGCGAAAGCTCCATCGCCCCGCCTGGGATCGAGCTCTTGATGTCGCGCGTCTCAATTGCTTGGCGGCCACCATCGAGCACTCGGCGTTGCTCGCCATCTTGCCCGCGCAGCAGTTTGTCGTGTGCGTATTCGAGGCCGAAAAGTCCATTTCCATCAACGCCAACGACACCCAACACCTGCGCAGCAAGCGTCCCCCGAGGGTACGTACGTAGCCCGCCAGGGGCAAAATCGATCCCGTTAATCTTCAAAGCCTTGACCTTGTCGGCAGCACCCGCGGACACGTGGCGCGCCAGATAGACGAATCCGGTGTCGCGTCGGGCGAGGTTGGTGACGAGCTTGTCGGCCGGCACGCCAATCAGTGGAGCGAGCCGATTAGCGGTAGCTACGGGGTCCTTGATCAGATACGGAGTCGCTGAGATGTCATCCGCTGGAATCGAAGCGGCAAGCGGCACACCTTTGTGGTCGGTGATCGTCCCCCGCTCCGCCGGTAGCTTGGTGACGGCGACCTGCTGCGCAGTCGCCGCGCTCGAAAGTCCGGATCCTTTAACAACACCGAGGTAGAAGACGCGCAGCCCGGCGATTGCGAGCAGTAAGAGGAACGACGCGAACAACAGACCGATCCGTCGCTCGATCAGCGGCATCTTTAGTTGGCTCCTCCTGCGGCCATTCCGCCTGAGTCAGCGGTCGGCTCGGGGCTGGTTGGCTGCTCCACCACCGGCGTTTCTTGAGGAACTGATTCGGCCTGAACACTTTGGTCGTTAGATTCGACGCCAGTTTCGCTGGGGACCGTTGACTGATCAGTGGCCCCTGCGCTCAAGCTCTCTGAGCCATCCGTGAGTGATTCAGCAACCGCTCCACTCACTTCGCAGGCCTTCGCGTCGCCTGCCTTCAGGTAGCAGACGGCGTCGGGAGCTGGCATCACGAGGCCGATATTTCCGGCCGCGCCGGTTACGCGCTGGGCGCCGTCGAGCCGAGCAAGCAGTGAGCGCTGCTCGGCGTTCTCTCGCATCAGGATCTGGCTCTGCGCTACATCGCTGCTGATCTGTGTGTTCAGCTTCAGCAGCGACACCTGGACAAATACAAGCCCGATTAAAAAGAACGCGAGAACGCCAATTAGGCGTCGGCCGACGAAGAGCTTTGCCAGTAGGCCACCTGAGGCCACTCCAGCGCGGCCGATGCTGTGGCGCGTTGGCCGCGACGGGCGTGGCAGCGAGCGGCCGCGCCGTAGCGGCCGTGGGCTTGTGATCCGCCCGGCCGTTGCCGACGCTGCTGTTGGCGGAGGAGTCATTGCGCCGCCTCGACGATCTTCAGCGCCGCGCGCAGCCTTGCTGAGCGGGCGCGCGGGTTCTGGTCGGTCTCAGCTTCGGTCGGCGTGATGCCGCCGCGAGTCAGCAAGGTTGCCTCGGCTACATGGCCGCAGCGGCAGATCGGCAGGCCCGGCGGGCAGACGCATTCGCGGGCTAATCCTGCGAGAAACTGCTTCACACGGCGATCTTCGAGCGAATGGAACGAAATCCCTGCAAATCGACCATTTTCACGCAGTAGCTCCCAAGCCAACGGGAGCGCGGCGTCGATCTCTTCAAGCTCGTTGTTTACGGCGATCCGCAGCGCCTGGAAGACGCGCTTGGCCGGGTGGCCGGCGCCGAAGCGGGCCGGAGTCGGGATAGCCATCGTGACGATCTCGACCAGCTCGGTTGTCGTCTCAATTGGGCGACGTTCGCGCTCACGCACGATTGAGCGGGCGATCTTGTCGCTGAAGCGCTCCTCGCCGTATTCGCGGAAGGTGCGCGCTAGGCGACGCTCATCCCATTCGGCGACGATCTCGGCTGCCGTGATCCCCTCTGAGGGGTCCATCCGCATGTCGAGCGGCGCGTCGGCCGAGTAGGAGAAGCCACGCTCGGGCGTGTCGATCTGCATCGAGGAGACGCCAAGATCGAACCAGATCAGGTCAACAGGCAGCCCTTCTTCGGCCAGCTCGGCAAGTGCCTGCGCGAATGAAGCTTCGATGAAGCGCGTCTGGCAGGGAAGTTCGCCTGCGAGCTCGTCGTAGCGCTCGCGCGCTTCCGGATCACGGTCGATTGCCACCAGCAGACCGTCGGGGCCAAGCTTTTCGGCGATCTGGCGGCTGTGGCCACCGGCGCCAAAGGTTGCGTCTACGGCCACTTCGCCGGCGCGCGGGTCGAGCACGGCGACCAGTTCATTGGCAAGCACGGGAACGTGGTCGGTGCGCATCAGCAGCATCTCAGTTGGCCTGGCCAAGGGTCGCGGTGATGTCGAGCACGTCGGCTGCGAGCTTGGCGTTCTCGGTCGCCCATGCGGCGCGGTCCCAGATCTCAATGCAAGGGCCGGCGCCGGTAACGACGACGTCTTTGCCTAGCGAGCCGTGCTCAAGCAGGAACGGCGGCACCATTACGCGGCCGGCGGCATCGAGCTCGGTCTCAACTGCGTTGGCTGAGAAGTAGCGCTGCAGATCGCGGGACTGAGGCGAGAGTGGGTTCAGCTCACCGAGCGCCGAAGCGACGAAGGCTTCGTACTCGTCCGGCGTCCAAACCGAGACGCAGCGCTCTACGCCCTTCGCCACTACAACCCCATCGCTCAGCGATGCGCGGAACTTGACCGGCACCGTAAGCCGGTTCTTCGCGTCGAATGTGTGGTCGAAAGTTCCTCTGAATGCCATTTGGTGCCTCGCCTGTCGCCAGCGAGATAAGTAGTTGCGGGCCGAGGTGGAGGAGTGGGAGGAACCCCTCCACCCCGGTCTGCGACTCGGATAGTACCCACTTCACCCCACATGTCAACTCCAAACGCACATTATTTCCCACATTGCTATTTCCGCGCTCCCCAAGCCGCCACTACGTTAGCCCGCAATCGCCCGCCAATACTGAGTTTTTCAGCGATTGTTCAGCTACCGCCAAGACCGGCAATCATTCCTGCTGCGACGCAGCAAATTGCCGCCGGAACGAGCAAAAGGGCCACGATCAGCTGGATCTTTGGCGCTGCGCTCTGAGCCCGCTCGGTTATTCTGCGCTGCTGGTCGACGCGCGCGCCGGCGGCCAGCGCGGCAAGGATCGGTTCTAGCGCCGCCCCGTAACGGTCTGCCCGCCGGATCGCCGCGACGAGCGCAACAACCTCCGGCAGTGGGCAACGCCGCTCCAGCTGCACCAGCGCCTCAGCTCGCGAGCTGCCCAACCTAGTAAGCGCGTCGGCGCGCCCGAGCTCTACCGCCAGTAAGCCACGACCGTGTTCGGCGGCGCCCGCTAAGGCTCGTCCAAGTGGCAGCCCAGCTCTTATCGCCAACAAAATGCGATCGCTGATGATTGGCAGTTCGGCCTCCAGTAGCCGGCGCCTGTGGCCGGCGCGCCGGCGCAGAAGCAGATCGGGAATCAGGAACGAAGCAACCGGCAGAATTACAACCAGCAGCGTCATCCGCCCTCCTGGGGAAACGGCTGCGGCAATCAATCCCAGCAGCAACCCGCCAGTCGCGCCGACCAACTTCGCCCCCATCAGCTCTTTCGCGCTGAATCCACCCGGGGCGCCGGCTGCGTCCACCAGCGCAGCCAAATCCCCCGGCGCTGTCGGCGCCGTCAGCCGACCAAAGAGCCCACGTAGCCGTTTGTTGCGCCGTCTGATCGCGGCCTCGGCAGCGGTCGCTGGCTTGCGCTCGGCGCGGTCCAGCGCTAGGTCGCCGCAGGCAAAGACGGCGCAGCCGGTCGCCAGCGCAGCGGCGAGTGCAGAGAAGCTGATCATTGCCGCACGCGCGCCACCCGGCGCACCGCGACTACTGCCATCAACTGAAGCAGCGCGGCCAACAGTAAGAGGCCCCGCGGTAGCGGTGAGCTAAGGATCGCTGCGAGAGCACGAGGAGCCGCGAGGGCGAAGATCAGCGCACCAAGAAGCGGCATCGCCAAAACAATTCTCGCTGTCAAACGAGCCTGCGCACTGGCCGCGCGCGCCTCGCGCAGGGCCCGGGCAACGCCGTCGAGGTCGGCGGCAAGTTCGCGCAGCAGCCGCGCCAAATCTCCTCCCGTTCGTCGCTGCAGTTGGATCGCGGCGATGATCGCATCCCACGGCCCACCACCACAGCGCCGGCGCATAGCCTCAAGCGCATCATCGGGGCTGAGCCCGATCGCGATCGAGCAGGCGACCTCGGCAAGCACGGAGCGCGTCTTGCTACAGACCGCCGCTTCTCTGGCTGCGTTTGCTACCGCGACGCTGAGCGAGTGGCCAGCTCCGAGTGAATCGGCGATCGCCCTCGCGGCCGGGGCGGCGTCTTGGTTGATGCTTCTCCTCCAGCGCCGCTGCCGCGCACGAATCACGGCCAAAGCAGCGAGTGGACCGCAGCAAGCCAGCATCAGCGCCGGCACTAGGCCCAAGATCGACCAACCGAGCAGCGCCGCGGCAGCGGCCGCGATAAGGGCCAACCTGCGGCGTTCGCTGACGCCGGCGCCGCGACCATCGCTGCCAGCCGCCTGCGCCGGTGCGATTACTGCCGCCACGGCGCGCAGTAGCGCCACGCGTTCGAGCCCGGCTAGAAGCTCCCAGCCGACTATTGCCGCCAGGGCTGCGGCTAGCCCGGCGATCAAGGCTGTCGAGCTCAAGATTCGCTGAGCGACCCGGAGTAGATCGTCTCCGTCCGGATTTCGCCATCGCCTGCCAAGACGCGATCCACGCTCGCCACAAGTCGCAGCCCGGAACTCTCGCGCAGCTGAAAGACGACAAGATCGATCGCCTCCGCTACCTGAGCTCGAATCGCTCCGTGTGGAAGTCCCACGTCGGCCATCAGCGCAAGCGTCTCAAGGCGCCGTAGCGCCTGCGCTGGGGAGCCAGCGTGGATCGTCGTAAGTGAACCCTCATGCCCGGTCGAAAGCGCAATCAACATGTCGAGCGCTTCGGCGCCGCGGACCTCACCAACGATAATCCGGTCAGGCCGCATCCGCAGCGCGTTACGGACCAAACTGCGGATCGTCACCTCGCCGCGGCCCTCAATGCTGGCCGGGCGTCCCTCGAGCCGCACGACATGGCTCAGATTTAGGCGAAGTTCAGCCGTGTCCTCGATCGTTACGACGCGCTCGTCGTTTCCAAGTAGCCCAGCGATCGCAGCCAACGTCGTCGTCTTCCCCGAGCCAGTGCCGCCGCAGATAAGAATGTTTAGTCGGCGCTCGATCGCATCGGCGAGGATCTCTACGAGATCGGGTGACCAAGAGCCAAGCTCGACCAGCTGAGCTGCCGAAAGCCCACGTGGGCGGAAGCGGCGAATGCTCAGCGCCGGCCCGTCGACTGCCAGCGGTGGCAAGACTACGTTGATCCGCGAGCCATCTGGCAGACGCGCGTCGCAGAGCGGCTCAGCTTCATCGACGCGTCTACCGGCCGGAGCCAACAGCCGCTCGATCGTCAAACGAAGCTGGTCATCGCTCTCAAAGTTGGCATCGGTCTTAGCCAGACGACCGCCGCGCTCAACCCAAATCACTTTCGTGCCGCTAACCAGAATCTCGTCTACCTCCGGATCGCGCAGAAGCCGCTCCAGAGGGCCGGCACCGAGCGCCCGCTCGGTGATCCGCTGCACGATCAGCCCCCGCGTCTCTGCGCTGAGGAACCCCGCCCGATCGTCTACGAGGGTCGTCAGCTGGGTCGCCATCTCAATGCCGGCAGATCCCTCCCGCGCCTGCTCGAGCAGCATTGTGTGAAAGCGGGCGACAATCGCTTCGATTTCGTCGAACTGGCCTTCGTTCATCGCTTCGCCGCCGGTGGCCTCGGCAGTGCGCGCAGCTCGCGCGCCGCACTCTGCGCCTCGGCCAGCAGCACCGCCTGCTGAAGACTCACGCGCAACGCCAGCGCAACACGTGGCAACCCTGCGCTGGAGCCTTCTGCGACAGCCGCAGCCGGCGAGGCTTCAACTACCTCGGCGTCGCGAAGCCCGATCCGCGTTGTCGCTGAACCGTTCGCAGTATCGCGCGTTATCAGCAGATCGACGCGACTGCCGGGAGTGATCTCGCCAGCAT
>JAEMTR010000117.1 GCA_016462245.1 Solirubrobacteraceae bacterium | reverse complement strand
CCGCCGGGCTCGCCTACGAGATAGGTGTTGGTCAGGAAGTCGGGTAGCTCTGAGGATTCAATGATCATCTGCGCAGGCTACGCTACGCAGATGGCGGCGTGGCTCCACACCTGTTACCGGATCGGCGAGATCGACAGGTCGGTCGCCTTCTACAACGCGCTCGGTTTTGAAGAGGTTGGGCGAATGCCGATCGGCGACGAGGCGATCAACGTCTTCATGAACATCCCCGGTGACGGCGAGATGCCACGGCTTGAGTTGACTTACAACTTTGGCGTTGACTCGTATCAGCTTGGGACCGGCTACAACCACATCGCGATCGCGGCCGGCAACCTTGACGAGACGCTGGCGCGCTTGGCCGAGCAGGGGATTGAGCCGGAGCGGCCGCCCTACTCGGTCCGCGAAGGCGGCTCGCGGCTCTGTTTCGTGCGCGACCCGGACGGCTACCGAATTGAGCTGATTGAGCGTGACGACTGAGGGCGACTCACGGCTGGCGGTGATCGACCTCGGGTCGAACTCGTTCCGCCTCGTCGTCTTCGAAGCCCACTCCGGAGCAGCCTCGCGCGAACGGCGGCTGAGTTCGTTCTGGCGCGCCGATGATCCCGAGCCGCCGCTCGGCGCTTGGTGGAAGCGAACCGATGAGATCTATGAGCCGGTCAGGATCCTCGCCGGCGGCGGTAAGACCGGTGAACTAACCGAGCAGGGGCTCGATCGGGCGCTGGCAACGATCGACGTCTTCGCACAGTTCTGCGCCGCCTCGGGATTGCCGCCGGAGGAGATCGAGGCTGTTGCGACGAGCGCGATCCGCGATGCACCGAACGGCGAAGTGGTGCTCGCAAGCGCGCGCGATGAGCTGGGACTAACAATTCGCGTTCTCTCCCCCGAGGAGGAAGCCCGTTACGGCTACCTCGCAGCGATCAACTCGACCGACCTAGAGAGCGGCGCCGTGCTCGACCTTGGCGGCGGCTCGATGCAGCTAATCGAAGTTGAGGCGCGCGCCGCAACAACGCTCGCCTCGTGGCCGCTCGGTGCCGTGCGAATGACCGAACGCTTCCTGCCGAGCGACGAGCCGGCCGGGGCGAAAGCGATCGCCAAGCTGCGCGCCCACGTCGCAGGCAAGTTGGAGGCCGCGAGCTGGCTCGGCGACGGCGGGCCGAGGATCGTTGGCATCGGCGGCACCGTCCGCAACCTCGCGGCGGCGGTTCAACGCGCTGAAGGAACCGCCGAGTTTGGCGTCCAAGGCTTCAAGATCAAGCGCGGCCAGCTCGATGATCTAATCGAACGGCTTGCTGAGATGGATCCGGCCGACCGCGGCTTCGTCGCCGGGATCAAACCGGCTCGCGGCGACATCATCCTTGCCGGCGCGATCGTCGTCGCTGAAGTGCTCGAAGCCGGCGGCTTCAAAGCAATTGAGGTGACGGAAGCAGGGCTGCGCGAAGGAATCTTCTTCGAGCGGCTGCTGGCCGAGCGGGCCGAGCCCATGTTCGACGACGTTCGCCGCGCCAGCGTGCTCAACCTTGCCGCCCAGTACGACCCGCACGCTGCGCACACGCGTCACGTGGCGGCGCTCGCTCTCGGGCTTTTTGATCAGCTCGCTGCGGCCGGATTGCACGAAGGCGACGGCGACGAGCGCGAGCTTCTAACTGCCGCCTGCCTGCTCCACGACATCGGCGTCGCCGTTGACTACGACGACCACCACAAACACTCGCGCTACCTCGTGCTCAACGCCGGCCTGCCCGGCTTCACTCCACGCGAAGTGGCGCTGATCGGCCAGATCATCCGCTACCACCGCAAGGGAATGCCGAGCCTTGGGCCGTTCGCTGGGCTGATGAAAGAAGGAGACGCCGAGCTGCTCGACCGCTGCGCCGTGCTGCTTCGTCTAGCCGAAGACCTTGAGCGCAGCCGCGATCAGCTGGTGAAGGAGGTTCACGCCTCGGTCAACGGGGAGAACGTCACACTCGCACTTGTTGCCGACGGACCGGCCGAGGTGCCGCGCTGGGCTGTTTCACGCGAAAGCGAACTCTTTGAACGCGCCTTCAATCGGCAGCTTGCCGTGGCGCCTTTGTAATCCGCCGAGGCAGAGTTTACGATCCCGTTTGCAACCAAATAGGGGGGCTACCAATATGGGGTTCGGAGAAGCTGTATCGACTTGTTTTAAGAAATCTTTCGTCTGGGAAGGGCGTGCGTCGCGAGCTGAGTACTGGTGGTTCTATCTGGCCTCGATTTTGATCATTATCGCTGCCGTGATTATCGACCAGATCATCGGGACCGGCGTCCTTTACATCATCGCTGTGATCGTGCTGATTCTGCCGTCGATCGCCGTGCTAATCAGGCGCCTGCACGACACCGACAGGACCGGCTGGTGGTACTGGATTCAGCTGCTGCCACTGATCGGACTGATCGTGATCCTCGTCTTCATGCTGAGCGGAGGCGATGAAGGTGACAACAAGTACGGCCCGAACCCACACGGTTCGGTTGCTCCACCACCGCCTGCCGTCTAGCAGCGCTACGACGCGAGAGACCTGTCGCCGGCCCTAGGCCTGCGGCAGGTCGCGCTCGTCGAACTGCGGCATGTCGTCTTCGCCGGGCCCGACCGGCACGACTACCGGTACTTCGACCGGCTGCTCGCGCGCGACTGCGTCGGCAACCTCGTCTTCGATTCCAAAGGCTGAGCCGTCGCACTGAATCCGCACTCGCTTGGTCGGCACGCGGTCATCGGAGATAACCGGCAGGCCCCACAGCTCGTCCCAACCGATTAGCTGGTGATCAACGGGGTTGAGCAGGATCGCGTTGCCAGGGACCGGGCAGCTGGCGTTGTGCTGATCGAGCGCCTCTCGGATCGCGCCCAGGTTCTTCCCTTCAAACTTGCTCACACAGCTGAGGGTACCGAGGCGCCCTCGGGCGGTGCGGCGGTTCTTGGCGCGCCGGTAGTCCCTGGCGCACCCTGCCGCGGAATCAGCAGCCCGATCAAGGCCCCGGCCAGCAGAACCGCTGCGCCGACCGGCAGCGCGGCGCGCACGCCATCAACGAAGTCCTGTGGTGATGCGTAACCACCAGCGGCAGCGAAAACCGAGGCCAGCACGGCTACGCCAGCTACACCGCCAAGCTCGCGAATTGCGTTGGTCGCGCCGGACGCCTTGCCAGCCTCGATTGGGCGCACTGAGGAGAGGACAGCATTGGCCGAAGGCGCGAAGACGAGCGCCATTCCGGCGCCGCCGGCGATGAAGGCGGGGACGAACTCGATGTAGGGAGTATCGACCTGCGCAACCTGCGCGATCCAGGCGATCGCAAACGCTTGAAGCGCTAGTCCGACGACCATGAACGGTCGCGCGCCAAAGCGATCGGAGAAGAGCCCGGCGATCGGCGCGACGAAAATCGGCATCGCCGTCCAGGGCAGAATTCTAATTCCGGCCTCCAGCGGCGTCATCCCCTGCACCGTGATGAAGTACTGCGAGAGGAAGAAGAGCGAGCCGAAGATGCCGAAGAACATCACGAATGAGACGGCGTTGGTGGCTGAGAAGGCGCGGCTACGGAAAAACCGCAGCGGCAGCATCGGCTCCTTCGTGCGGCTCTCATGCAGCAGAAAGAAGGCCATCATCACGAGGCCGAAGGCGATCGAAACCAGCACCGTTGCGTTGCTCCAGCCGAGCGCGCTGGAACGGATGATGCCGAAGGTCAGCGGGAAGAGGCCGACTACCGCGAGCACCAGCCCGCGCGGGTCAAGGCCACGGTCTGGGCCATAACTCTCGATCAACTTCCAGGCCGCCAGAGGAGCGATCACAAGCCCGATCGGCACGTTGACCCAGAAGATCCACTGCCACGAAATCCCTTCCGTGATCGCGCCGCCGATCAACGGCCCCATCGCTACGCCAAGGCCCGACACTCCCGACCAAGCGCCGATCGCAAGGCCGCGCTTTCCTTCCGGCACAGCCTCCGAGAGCAGCGTCAGCGAGAGCGGAGTTACGAGCGCAGCGCCAAAGCCCTGAATCGCGCGGGCGATCACGAGCGCGTCGGCGTTAGGAGCCAACGCGGCGGCAGCGGATGCGGCTGAGAAGATCAGCAAGCCAAGCGTAAACATCTTGCGCCGGCCGAAGCGGTCGCCGAGCGCGGCGCCGGTCAGCAGAAAGACGGCGAAGCTGAGCGTGTAGGCGTTAACCATCCACTCCAGCGATTCGAGCGGCGCATTCAGGTCAACGCGGATCACCGGCAGCGCGGTCGAGACGACGAGATTGTCGAGCGTGACCATGAAGAGCCCGATCGAAACGATCACGAAGGTGATCACGGGCCGCGTCGACGGCTTTGGCGTTGAGTCGGTCATTTCGATCGGAGCTTGCTGCGCGTTAGTCAAGCAGCACGCCGGGATTGAGGATTCCGGCTGGGTCTATCTCGCGCTTCGCTGCGCCGAGCGCCGCCGCAAATAGGTCCGGACGCTGCTCGTCGTACCAAGGGCGATGGTCACGCCCAACGGCATGGTGGTGAGTGATCGTTCCTCCCGCGGCGATGATCGCGTCGCCTGCAGCCTGCTTCATCTCGTGCCACTGCGCGACCTCATCGCCGCGGCG
>JAEMTR010000116.1 GCA_016462245.1 Solirubrobacteraceae bacterium | reverse complement strand
CGCGGAAGTAGTTGTAAGCGTTTAGCTCTCGCTCGCCGGGGCGGCTGTCAGGCCGCACGACAATCTCTCCACCGAAGCCAAAATCTGTGACTTCGCGGGTACCGCAGATGGGGCAGTTCAACAGGAACGACATTCCACTCGCAATCGGTTGCTGATTGTCTCCTGCTGACATATTAGACAAATAGGTTCAAGGAATGCAAGTGCTCTTGACAACGAACCCGCAAAGTGGCAATAGTGCCGTAAATAACAACTTGCGGGTGTTTACCTAAGCAGTCAGCCTGGGAGGGCGAGATGAACGCAGATAGTGGAGCTGGACCGACGACGGCAAGTCAAGAAGTTGACTATGAGGCCGGTGGGCTGACTAAGGGCACCAACTGGTGGGGAGCCTTCGTAATCGGCCTGGCGGGCGTGATCCTCGTCACCGGCATCGCGCCGATCATGGTCACATCGCTCGGCGCGGCGTCTATACCGCTGATCGTCGTAATCACCTTCATGGGCTACCTGCTCTGCCTGATGCTTGCCGAGATGGCAGCAATGATGCCGGAGCGCACAGGCGGCCTTCCTTCATTCGTCTATCCAGCCTTCAAGGACCGCTACTCGACGCTCGCCAAGCACCTCAACGGCGGCACCGCATGGGCCTACTGGCTCGGCTGGTTCCCAGTCGCGCCGCTGAACATGATTCTGGCGTCGTTCTACCTGGCCGACCGCTTCAACCTCAACCTCGACTCGGGCTTCACTCCGATCAACACTTTCATCGCCTACTGGACGCTCGGGATCGCCGCGGTCGGCATTCTGCTGTTCCTGATCCCGGCGACGATGGGAATCCGCATCGGCGCCGGTTTCGCGACCGTGCTTGGCTTGCTCTCGATGATCCCGCTGACCTTCCTTGCGGTTGCTTGGATCTTCAGCGGCTCGGCCGATCTCGGCAACCTCAGTGGCTTCACGCATCTCGACGGCAGCGGCTTCTTCACAAGTATTGATGGGACCGGCTGGTTGCCGCTCTACATCGCCTACGCATTCCTGCTGACTTGGAACGTGCTGGCGATGGAAGCCGCCGCTTGTTACATCGGCGAATGTCGCGACCCAGAGCGCGACGCCAAGATTGCGATGAACCTAGAGGGTGGCTATGGCCTCTTCATCTACACGCTGATCCCGATCGGCTTCATCGCGGTGCTCGGAGCAGGAGCTCTGTCGAATCCAGACCTTGTCGATCCGAACACGATGTTCGTGACCTTCGCCGGCGAGATCTTCAACGCTGGCGGTGAGCTGCTGAACTGGCTGATCGCGATCATGTTGATCGTCGCCCTCTTGCTCTCGGCATTGAACGCGATCATGGGCTGCGCAAGGTCGCTGCACCAGATGTCGGTCGACGGGCAGTTCCCTCGCTTCTTCCAGCACATCAATAAGAACGGCGTGCCATCGCGGGCAATGACCTTCAACGTTGGCGCCTCGCTGTTGGTGATTCTGCTCGGTGGAGCGGTCGAGATTTACACCTTCTCGAACGTCGGCTACACGGCAGCGATCATCATGTCGCTCGTTGCGTATTACATGCTGAAGAAGCACAAGCCAGATGCCAGGCGTCCATTCAGCCTTCCGGGCGTCTTCAAATACATCGCGCTCGTGATCGCGGCGATCCTGTTCGTGATTTGGTCCTACGGCGGTTACAAGTTCTCCCAGATCGGCGGAACCGAGATTTACTTCTGGCTCGGTTGGGCAACGCTGCTGGCCTACATTCCGTTCTACCTCTACCGGACGAGGGTCCAGGACAAGGTCGATCACCCAGAGGATCCTGGCCCGCAGGATCCCGGCCGGGTAATGGAGAAGTAGCGTGGCCGGCGCTACTGCAGCGCCAGCGGAGCTTCGTGACCCAAGGATGGAAGACGCCGAACAGCAAGATGCTGCCTCGCTCGAAGTTCCAGCCGTCACGAAGCTGCTGCTGGCAAGCGAAGGAAGGCCGATCTCGGCCCGCGCAGTTGATGAAGCCGCGAGGATCGCGCTGCGCAACAACGCGCCGGTGCACGTCTTCTCGATCGCACGCGTTTGGGGCACCAGCTTCGGCTTCCCGAATCCGGGCCTGATGCCAAACCAGCACGAGTGGCAGGAGCAGCGCGACATCATCAACAAGGCGATGAAGTCGCTGCAGAAGCGTGGCGTGGCCGCGAGCGCTGGCGTCGTTGGCACGCGTCAAGGAGCGAAGCGAATCGTCACAGAAGCAACGCGGCTTGGCTGCGACATGATCGTAATGGGCGCCGACCCGAAGCGCGGACTGTTCGTGCGCGACATGATCTGGTCGCAGGAGCCATACCGCGTTGAGCGCCGCGCGAAGATCCCCGTGAAACTTATCGTTGAAGAGCCGACCGAGAACGAATCAAGCGAGAAGAGAGGCAACTAAATGTCAGCCAATGCAACACTCAATGAAGACGACGTACGCAAGATCGTCAAGGACGAGGGGATTGAGTTCCTCTTCGCCCAGTTTGTAGACATGCATGGCAAGCCGAGCGCAAAGCTCGTGCCGGCGCACCACCTTGACGACCTCTTCACGGACGGAGCCGGATTCGCCGGCTTCGCTGCCGGCGACATCGGCCAGACGCCTGACAGTCCGGACATGATCGCGATGCCTGACGTCTCGACCTTCACGCGACTCCCGTGGCTACCGAACATCGGGCGATTCGCTTGCAACGTGACGGTTGAGGGTGAGCCTTGGCCGTTCTGCCCGCGGACGATTCTTCAAAGCCAGATCGCCCGCGCCGCGGAGCTCGGCTACGAGCTGCGGATCGGCGCCGAGCTGGAGTACTTCCTGCTGCGCCGCTCGGCAGACGGCGGCATCGAACTGGCCGACCCGCTCGACGATCTCGAACAGCCTTGTTACGACATGCGCGCGCTGACGCGCAACCTTCCGTTCGTGACTGAGGTCGCCAACAACATCACGGCGCTCGGCTGGGACAACTACGCGACGGACCATGAGGACGCAAACGGTCAGTTCGAACAGAACTGGGAGTACGCCGACGCGCTTACAACCTGCGACCGCGCCGTCTTCTACCGCTACATGGTTGAGGCTATGGCGCAAGAGCGCGGCCTGATCGCGACCTTCATGCCGAAGCCGTTCGGTCACTTGACCGGCAACGGCTGCCACTTCCACATGAGTCTTTGGAAGGGCGACGAGAACGTCTTCCACCGCGACCCTGCCGACGACCCGCGCGGGCTCGGCCTCTCCGAGCTCGGCTACAACTTCCTCGGCGGGCTTACGGCCAACGCAACGGCCTACATCGGCATCACCGCACCTACCGTTAACTCCTATAAGCGACTAGTCGTCGGCGAGCCGACCAGCGGCTCGACTTGGGCCCCGGCCTACGTCACCTACGGCTACAACAACCGTTCGATGATGTTGCGAATTCCTGACGAAGGACGGATCGAGGATCGCACCGTTGACGGCTCCTGCAACCCGTATCTAGCTGCGACGGCGGTCTTGGCAGCGGGACTCGACGGGATCGAGCGCGGCCTCGACCCAGGCGATCCAACGAGCGAGAACATGTTCAAGACGACAGCAGATGAGCGTGCGGAGATGGGGATCAAGACGCTCCCCGCCAACCTGCTCGACGCAACTCGCGAGTTAGAGCAGAACGATGTAATGCGAAAGGCTTTTGGCGCGCACGAAGGCCGCGACTACATCGATTACTTCATCGAGCGCAAGCGGATCGAGTGGACGACCTTCCACGAGCAGATCTCGAAGTACGAGCTGGATCGCTACCTTCAGTTGTTCTAGGCCAATTCGTTCAACTCGATAGCGAGAAGGTTTTCGATGTGTGGAATCGCTGGACTCTTCAGTAAGTCTTCGTCGTTCGAGGAGCGGCTCGGCGATCACCTCTCCGACATGCTGATTCAGATGGCCGACCGCGGCCCGGATAGCGCTGGCGTCGCCTTCTACCGCAACCCTGCGCCGACGGGATCGAGCAAGGTGACGCTGTTCTCCCCAGATGAAGGTTATGCCTGGGATCTGGTCGCCGGCGAGCTGTCGGGCGCATTCGGCGGCAGCAACGAGCCAGAGATCCGCGCCAGTCACGCCGTGATCGTCGTACAGACTGACGCCGACGATGCTGGGCGCTGGGTGCTCGATAACCACGCCGAGCTGCGCTTGATGAGCGCCGGGCAGGCGATTGAGATTTACAAAGAGAAGGGCGATCCACGGGAATTCGTTGAGCGCTTCGGGCTCCGTGAGCTGAGCGCTACGCACGCGCTCGGTCACACTCGGATGGCGACTGAAAGCATCGTCACGACCGAGCATTCGCACCCGTTCTCGACCGGGCTCGACCTCTGCCTCGTGCACAACGGCTCGCTCTGCAACCACAACCGTCTGCGTGAGGAACTCCGTCGTGAGGGGATTACGATCCAGACCGACAACGACTCCGAAGTTGCCGCCGCCTATCTCACTTGGAAGATGCGCGAGGGGGCCTCGCTGACCGAGGCGCTGGAGTCGGCGCTCGATGACCTCGACGGATTCTTCACCTTCGCCGTTGGCACGGCCGATGGTTTCGCCGTGCTGCGCGATCCAATCGCTTGCAAGCCGGCCGTGATGAGCGAGAGCGACGATTGGGTGGCGATGGCCTCCGAGTACCG
>JAEMTR010000115.1 GCA_016462245.1 Solirubrobacteraceae bacterium | reverse complement strand
CGCCAGCCGCATCCTCGTCCTCTTCTTCTTCTACAACCTTGGCTACACGCCGTTTCAGTTGGCGACGATCTTCGTCTTCTACGAACTGTTTGGGATCATCACGAACCTCGTCGGCGGCTGGCTAGCTGCGCGCTTTGGGCTGAAGTTCACGCTCTTCAGCGGGCTTGGCGTGCAGATCGTCGCTCTGCTGATGCTGGCGTTGGCGCCGGAGGCGTGGCTCGTAGTCCCTTACGTAATGGCCTCGCAGGCGCTCTCGGGAATCGCCAAGGACCTAACGAAGATGAGCAGCAAGAGCGCCGTCAAGTTGGTCGTTGCCGATGGCGACGAGGGGGCGCTCTTCCGCTGGGTCTCAATCCTCACCGGTTCAAAGAACGCGCTCAAAGGCGTCGGCTTCTTCCTCGGCGGGGTGCTGCTGACGCTGGTTGGCTTCCAAACGGCAATGTTGATCCTCGCGGCAATTGTGCTGACGGCGCTGATCGCAACCTCGACGATGATGCATGGAGGGCTCGGGACGGTCAACGCGAAGGCCAAGTTCCGCCACATGTTCAGCCAGAACCGTGCGGTCAACGTGCTCGCGGCGGCAAGAATCTTCCTCTTTGCCTCGCGCGACGTCTGGTTTGTCGTTGGTCTCCCCGTCTTCCTTCGGACCGTGCTTGGCTGGAGCTTCTGGGAGGTCGGTGGTTTCCTCGCGATCTGGGTGATCGGCTACGGCGCCGTTCAAGCGTCGGCGCCGAAGTTCGTCCGTCGCCGCGCCGCCGAGGGCCATGGCGAGCCGGACGGCAGAACGGCAGCGCTGATCGCTTTCGTGTTGGCGTTCTTCCCGGCGGCTATCGCGATTGCGCTGAGCGCTGGCGTTGACCAAACCTTCGCGATCGTCGTTGGCCTCGCCGCCTTTGGCGTGATCTTCGCCGTCAACTCAGCCGTCCACTCCTACCTAATTCTCTCCTACTCCCAAGGCGACAAGGTCGCGATGAACGTTGGCTTCTACTACATGGCCAATGCCGCCGGAAGGCTGATCGGAACGCTCCTTTCCGGCCTGCTCTACCAGTGGCAGGGCCTCACCGCCTGCCTTTGGGCCTCCGTGATCTTCGTGATCGCCGCCGGGCTGCTCTCGCTGATGCTGCCAAACCAGCGCGCTGGGGCCGGCTCCCGCGCTAGTTTGTCGAGCGATGGCTCGGGTGGCGAAACAGCTCTCACGGCGTGAAGCTCTTGCCTTAGCGGCCACTGCGACGGGCGCGCTGGTCGCCGGCTGCGCCGACAGCGCACCTGCCGCGGGCCGCAAGCGCATAATCGTCGTAGGCGCTGGCCTTGCGGGCCTCGGCGCCGCCGCGACCCTGCGCGCGCGCGGGTTCGACGTAACGGTCGTCGAGGCGCGCGAGCGAATTGGTGGCCGCGTCAACAGCGTCGAGCGCTTCGGCACGACGATCGACCTTGGCGCAGCATGGATTCACGACAGCCGTGGCAACCCACTCACAGCCGTTGCGAAGTCGGCCGGTCTGGAGACGGTGGCTACCGACTACGACCGCGTCGAACTGCGCAGCGCCGGCCAGAAGCCGGTCAGCGAAGCGATCACCGAGCAGGCAATGGCGGCGCGCGACCGCATCATCGATTCGCTCTACAGCCAGGCCGACAAAGATCCGCGTTCTAACCTCGCCCCGGCGCTGGCGCGCGAGGTTCGCAAGCAGGGGCTAACAGGCACCAGCGCCGAGGCGCTCAATTGGCTGCTCGGAGTCGAGTTTCCGCTCGATCGCGGCGGATCGCCGCCGCAGCTCTCGCTCGGAGGCTTCAACGAGGGAGAAGAGTACGACGGCGGCCCGGACCTGCTGATCAAAGGCGGCGCGTCGCAGCTGGTCAACAAGATCGCCGAAGGAACGAAGGTTGAGACGGGCGTCGAAGTGACCTCGATCAAGACCAGCCGCTCGAAGGTAGAAGTGCGAACTCGGGCCGGTAAGACGATTACGGCCGACGGCTGCGTCGTCGCTGTGCCGCTCGGGGTTTTGAAGGCCAGCACGATCCGCTTTGACCCACCGCTGCCGTCGGCCACGCGGCGGGCGATCGCACGCGTCGGCGTCGGCCTGCTCGACAAGGTCTTCCTCTCCTACGACTCCGCTTGGTGGCCCGCGGCCGCAAACCAACTTGGAACAATTGGTCAGCCCTTGACCAACACGATCAGCGTCTTCCCGCTCTCAAAGCTCACAGGCACGCCGCTCGCAGTTGGGTTCACCGGCGGCCCCTACGCAGCCAGGCTCGAGAAAGCCGGGCCTGCGGCGATGACAGCGGCGGTAGTCGAGCGCTTGAAGGCAGGGTTCGGCGAGAACGCAGCGCCGAGCTCAACTTTGCAGACGAACTGGCTCAGCGAGCCTTTCACGCGCGGCTCTTACTCGTATCTGACGCCGCAATCGGGCTACTCCGACCGCGAAGCGCTCGGAAAGCTCAACGGACGGCTAATTCTCGCCGGCGAGCACACCAGTATCGACCGTCCAGCAACGATGGACGGCGCCTGGCTAGCAGGCAAGACGGCAGCCGCCAGGCTGGCAAGCAAGCTCCGCTGAGCTTTAGCGCGGCGCCAGCTCTACTTCGCGGACTGCGCGTCGGCGAGATACTGCTTCTTCGCGGCCTCGTTGAGGAAGGCAACTGCCTGCTTCTTCAGCGTCGTAAAACTGATCGCGCAGAGATCCTGATTGGCCGCCGACTTCGGCAGCGTCACGCTGGCCGATGTTGCGTCCTTCTTCCAAGTCAGAGAGGCCTCGTTACGGTCACCGAATCCATCGGCAGTCTGCTTCGCGCAGACGACCTGCGCCGGAAGATCGCTAGTTGGCGTCCCCTGCTTGCCGCTGATCGCAACGGTTACATCGGAGCCAGCAATCGTGAAGATGAACGGCGAATTGATCGCTTTCACGCTCTTCTTCACTACCGCCGCGGTCGTAGTGCTGGCCGAATTACTGTCGCCAGAGCCACAACCGGCGGCAGCTAGGGCTGTGAGCCCTAGAACGGTCGATGTGGCGAGGAGGTGGCGGCTCATAAATACCAGTCTAACCTAGTTTCTATCGAGGTTTTTCGCCTCCACTCGCTCGCTGCGTCAGGCAAGTCTGGGAGCGCTCCAATAGCCCGTAAATAGGCACCTCATAGGCGGAAAACGCAATACGACCGCGGAATTGCTTAGGCTTGCGGAACTCGCAACCGAAAGAGGACCCGTGAATAAACAAGATCTAGCAGCAAGAGTCGCATCAAGCACAGGCGCAACGCAGGCAGAAGCTCAGCGTACGCTGGACGCAACACTCGACGCGATCGTCAGCGAAGTAGCTGGCGGCGGCGAAGTGAACCTCGCCGGTTTCGGCAAGTTCACCGTTGCTCACCGCAAGGCCCGCGAGGGTCGTAACCCTGCAACCGGGGCGACGATCCAGATTCAAGCGAGCAAGGCGCCGAAGTTCTCAGCGCTTGGCGCCTTCAAGAAGGCAGTCAAGGGCGCGATGTAGGAAGGGCGCCTTCGCGGCGCCCGCCCAGCAGTACCGTTGAAACTAACGGCGTCCCGGCATGAGGCCGGGGCGCCGTTGTTTTTTGCCCTCGCGCCAGCCGCCACAGACTGTTCTGCTGGTAACTTCAGACCACCGTGAGCGCTGAGCCAGAGAACCCGCCTGCCGACAAGGCCGCCTACACGCACGAAACCGTCTTCAAGACGCGCTGGAAGGACAACGACGTCTACGGCCACGTCAATAACGCCGACTACTACGGCTACTTCGACACCGTCATCAACGAGATGCTGATCTCCGAAGGCGGTCTCGACATTCATAACGGCGAAACGATCGGCCTCTGCGCCGAATCGCACTGCAAGTTCCTCGGCCCGCTCTCCTTCCCCGGCAGCGTTGACGCCTTCCTCCGCGTAGCCCAGCTCGGCAGCAGCAGTGTTCGTTACGAACTTGCGCTCTTTGACGGAGAGACCGGCGAGCCGGCCGCGGTCGGCTGGTTTGTCCACGTCTTCGTTGATGCGCAGACGCGCCGCCCCTCGGAGATCACCGCTCAGATGCGCGCGCTCTTTGAGCGCTTGCAGGTCGCCTAAGTGACGAGCGTGCGCGCCGCCGTGCTGATGCGCAGCGGTGATCCAGGCCCGTTTGCTTCGACCGAGCCGATTCAGATCCGCGAGCTCCAGCTAGATCAGCCTGGCGCTGGTGAGCTAACGATCAAGATCCACGCCGCGGGGCTCTGCCACTCCGACCTCTCGGTGATCAACGGTGACCGCCCGAGGCCGGTGCCGATCGTGCTCGGGCATGAGGCGGCCGGTGAGGTGACGGAGATCGGCGCTGGCGTCATTGATTTCAAGGTCGGTGATCGCGTCGTACTGGCCTTCGTTCCCTCTTGTGGCGAATGTGAGGCCTGCCTAGCGGGCCGCGCCGCGCTCTGCGTGCCTGGAGCGGCTGCGAACACAGCAGGGACGCTCACATCGGGCGAGCGGCGCTGGAGCGGCGAAGAGGGCGAATTGCTCCACCACCACCTTGGAATCAGCGCCTTTGCCGAGCAAACGATCGTCTCCGAGCTCTCAGCGATCAAGATTCCCGACGACCTCCCCTACGAGCTCGCCTCGCTCTTCGGTTGCGCCGTCCTCACGGGCGTTGGAGCTGCACTGAACGCGGCAGAGATTGAGCCCGGGCAGACGGTCGCCGTCTTCGGCCTCGGCGGCGTCGGGCTGGCCGCCGTGATGGGAGCGAAGCTGGCCGGC
>JAEMTR010000114.1:498-4723 GCA_016462245.1 Solirubrobacteraceae bacterium | reverse complement strand
CGCCGATCCCAGGCCGCAGCGTTCCGGAGACCGAGGAGACGATGTGCATCACGTGGGAGTAGCTCTCAACCTGCATTAGCGAGTCAACGACGACCGAGCCGTACTCACAGACGCGGCCGAGGTCGTTGCGGCCGAGATCGACCAGCATCACGTGCTCGGCTCGTTCCTTCTCGTCCGCGAGCAGACCACTCGCGAGCTCGAGATCCTCTGCCGCGGTAGCGCCGCGCGGACGCGTTCCGGCAATCGGGCGCGTCGAGGCCGAGCGACCGCTGACGGTCAGTAGCGGCTCCGGACTAGCCCCGACTACTTGGAAGTCGCCGAACTCGAGGAAGTACATGTAGGGGCTTGGGTTCACGACACGCAACCCGCGATAGATCGAAAATGGGTCGACTTCAAGTTCCGCCGTCCAGCGCTGAGATGGAACAACTTGGAAGGCATCGCCGGCATGGATGTAGTCGACGATTTTGGCGACCACCGACTCAAACTCCTGACGCGTGAAGTTCGACTCGAATTTGGGCGCCTCACGTACAGGCCCGGACGGCTTCGGCGGCGGCAGCGGGCCGGCGAGCATCACGCGGACTTCAGCAATCGTCGCGGCCGCTTCGGCGTAGCTGGCTTCGCTCAAGAGACCGTCCTGGGCGACTGCGTTGACGAGGATCGTCAGCGTGTGGCGCAGGTGGTCGAAGACGACCAGCACATCGCTGCGCATAAGCGCCATGTCGGGCAGGCCGAGCTGATCGGGGTTCGGCTCACCGAGCGGCTCAACGGTACGGACGAGGTCGTAGCCGAAGTAGCCGACTAGCCCTCCGGCAAAAGGAGGCAGGTGATCGAGCGGCGCTTGGCTGAGGTGATCGAGCATCTCGGCGGCGATCGCGTATGGATCTCCCCCATCGGTGAGGTTCCAGCGCAACGTCTGCCGCGGACGGATGCCAATAAAGCTGTAGCGGCCCATCCGTTGGCCCTGCTCGGCAGATTCGAGCAGGAAGGCCGGCTCCGAAGCGGCGGCGGCGCGCAGCTTGAGAAAAGCCGAGACAGGCGTTTCGCAATCGTCGATGAATTCGTGGCGCAGTGGAATCAGCGTGTAATCGGCCGCCAGCTGCTGAGCCTGCTCGAGCGAAGGCTCGAGCCTAAGTGAGTTATCCGCGCCACTCATCTCGAAGCACCCTTGAGCGCTTGCCGCTGATCAGCCGGCGCCGTCGCCTTAGCTGGAATCGCATCGACGAACTGCGGTGCGGCCTGGTTCAAATACCAACCGAAGACGCGATCGATGATCCGTTGACTACCGATTAGCGAAAGCATCGCTGTCAACAGCCACGGGGGCAGCGCCGGAATCAACCGTTGCAGCGCCAGCGCTATCGCGAACGGCCGCTTATGTGCCGCATTGAAGCGCTCATACGAAAGCAGCGCTGCGGCGCGATCGTTTCGCCCTTCAACAACCGCGCGCAGCTCGCGACCGCAGGCAATCCCAAAGTAAAAAGCTGTGCGAATTCCTTCGCCCGAAAGCGGGAAGCAGTGCCCGGCGCTGTCGCCAGCAAAGAAGATCTGATCTTCTGTGCCCTCGCGTAGCCGATGGGGAAACCAGTTCCCTTGGTAGCGAACAGCGCCGCGGTCAAGCCGCTCGGCGAGCGCAACCGTCGGTTCCTTTACGTGCTGCACGGGGTCGTAGGATCCGACGCCAATTCGCGCCTCATCGCCGGCCGGCACGCGCCAACCGTAGCCTTGGCGCACGATCGACCGTTCGATCCAAATGTCGAGCGCATCGCCGGAACCGTCGTGGTCGGGATGGACCTCAAGCCCACGTGAAAGAGGAGCCTCTGGCGGCTGATAATGGGGGCTGCTCAGGACACGCCTCCAACCGAGTGCGTCGACGACTAAAGGCGCCGAGATCGTGCCACGGTCAGTGATTACCTCGATCTCGCCGTCGGCCTTCTGCTGGCCAACCGACTCAACCTTCGCCGTTTCAAAGCGCGCCTCACCGCATTGAGCCCAAAGCAGCTGGCAGAGCAGGCGGTAGTCGAACGCCGACCAGCTCCATGGCAGGCGATAGCGAACGCTGCCGCCTGGCGTCGTGAAGCTCATGTAAGGCAGCTCCTGTTTAATCGAATCGCTCAGTCCAAGCGCCTCGAGCCACGGCGTCGGACAGGCACAGGCTGAGGTTTGACGCTCTCCAATCTCATACCGGTCCAGCACCAGCACGCTCGCTCCACTAGCGGCCAGCTCTCTTGCGACCGCGAGTCCGGCGAAACTTGCTCCACAGATCAGGACCTCGGCGCGCGTTCCCTCGAGTGAGGTTCGCTGCGCGCCGCGTGAGGTCGCGCGGACAGTCACGAAACTAGCGCCCAGGAGGTCGCGCCAACGGCCTCCCACGGACGCAAGCGGCTGGAACGGGTGACTACGTCGTAGCCGTTCTCCTCAACGCGGTCGAGCACCTTTAGGTAGACGGCGCGGGCGACTTTAATCCCAGGGCGCACTGCAGCGGGCAGCAGCTGGGCAAGCCCTTCGCTCTCTGCGAAGAGCACTCGCGCGCGCACGACCTGCTGAGCGACGTGGTTGCGCAGCGCAGCGCTGGCAGTCCTGTCATTTAGGTCGCGCTCTTCCAAACCGGGCAGGTAGATCCGCCCCATCTGCCAGTCGACCGGGACGTCGCGAATGAAGTTCGTCAGCTGGAAAGCGACGCCAAGCAGCCGCAACAGCACGATCGCACTGTCGGGTGCATCGAGCAGCGGCGCGGCGACGGGGCCAACAGTTGCAGTTCCCTGCATGTAGTGGTCGAGCTGTTCTTGGCTGCGCATCCGCACGCGCTCGTCGCAGTCGGCGCGCATCGACTCCATGTATTCGGGGAGCAATTCCAGCGGCATGCCGTAGCGCGGGCCTGCGTCGACCAGCGCGCCGATCACGGGGTGCGTTGAGTAGCCTCGCTTTAGACCCTCTTCGAGCTCCCGCTGCCAAGCGTCGAGCGCAGCCCTGCGTTGACCGTTTAGGCCAGTGTTATCGGCGATCTCATCGGCGCCGCGGACGTAGCCGTAAAGCGCGTAGAGGGCTGGCCGCCGCTCGACCGGCAGGCAAGCCGTGGCGGCAAAATAGGTTGGGTCATGGCGCAGCTGCATGCGCCGGCAGATGCGGTAAGAATCGTTGACAACCTTGTTTGAACTGAAACCCACTCCCCTACCGTAGACGGCCGAGTGAAAAAGCAGCAACACGACATCCTAAATTGCGAACTGATCGTCGTCAGCGGCAAGGGCGGCGTCGGTAAGACGACGGTCGTCGCAGCGCTCGGTTTGGTGGCTTCGGGCTGCGACAAAGAGACGATCGTCTGCGAGGTGTCAGGCCAGCGCCGCGTCCCTGCACTCGTAGGGCACCCAACGGCCGGCGCGCCAGGCAGCGAGGAGCAGGTGGCACCTGAGCTTTGGACGACGACGATCGACCCAGAGCTGGCGCTGGTCGAATGGGCGGGAAAGCTGATTCGGCCGCGTGCGCTGTTGGACCTTGCCGTCCGCTCGAACAGCTTCGCGGGCTTCATCAACGCCGCGCCAGGCGGGCGAGAGCTGCTGACGATCACCAAGGCAGCCGAGCTGAGCCGCGACGAACGTTGGGACAGTGAGGCGGTCGGATACCAACTTGTAATTCTCGATGCGCCAGCGTCCGGCCACGGGCTGGCAATGTTGAAGACGCCGACAACCTTTGCCGAGATTGCCCGCGTCGGCCCGATCGCCAGTCAGGCGAGGGAGGTAGAAGCACTGCTCGCCGACCTCTCCCGCAGCCGAGTCGTCCTCGTCTCCACTCTTGAAGAGACGCCGGTAAACGAGACGCTCGAGCTAGACGCGGCACTGAGAAAACAGCTTGGCCGCGGGGCCGACTTGATCATCGCCAACGGCCTAACCGCCGACGGTCTCGATGATTCAGAGATAGCTCAGCTAAAAGCGGCTGGCTCGGCCCTCGACAGCAGCGTTGAGTTCGCAATCGAGGCGCGACACGCCCGCGCCGCGCTGCAGCAGGAGCAGCTGCAACGGCTGCGGGACGGAGCGAACTGCCCGCTGATCGTGCTTCCAGCGATAACGAGTCATGCGGTTGGGCCCGATGAAGTCGAAGAGATCGCTTCACTGCTTGCGGATCAACTGAGCCAGCTCGACTGAAGCTCAGTCGATCCCGAGGCGGTCGAGCAGTCCCTCGTCGGTGCGCCAGCTGCGTCGAACGCGAACTGAAAGGTCAAGGTGCACCTGCGAGC
>JAEMTR010000114.1:0-488 GCA_016462245.1 Solirubrobacteraceae bacterium | reverse complement strand
GATCTCACCGCGAGCCGCAGTTCCAAGTGAGCGGACCATTTTGCCACCGCGCCCAACGAGAATTCCCTTCTGCGACTCACTTTCAACCCAAGCCAGCGCACGAATACGCAGCAACCCCTCGCGCTGCTCTTCAATCTCCTCAACGACGACCTCGACCGCGTGAGGGAGCTCTTGGAAGGTGCGACGCAGGATCTGCTCGCGGATCAGCTCGGCCAGCTCGATCGCTAAAGGCTGGTCGGATAGATCGTCGACGTCGAAGAGAAACGGGCCTTCCGGCATCAGTTCCGCGAGCCTGGCGACAAGCGGCTCAACGCCCTCACCGGTCTTTGCCGAGATCGGAAATATTTCAGCGTCCAAACCGAGCTCCTCAGCCGCCAGCAGCGACGTCATCGTGCGCGAGCGGTTGAGTCGATCCCCCTTGTTGACGGCTATAAGAACAGGCTTCGAGCTCGCTTTGAGCAGCTCGGCGATGAAGCGGTCTCCAGCGC
>JAEMTR010000113.1 GCA_016462245.1 Solirubrobacteraceae bacterium | reverse complement strand
TTCGAGCGAAACCACCAGGACGATGTTGATTCCTGGCTTGGCGACTTCGCCGCGCTTGAGGACGAGCACACCGGCTTGATGACTTACGAGATGCCAACAATCTCGCGCCGCTTCAGCCCCGTGCGCGGAGTCCTTGACGGTAAAATGGCTGACGCGATTCCAGACCCAAAGACGCGCGCGAGGACGATCACCGCCTACACCGACGTGGGCCGCATCCGCGACAGCCTTGGGCTGCCCGATACGAAGCAGATAGCCGTAATCGTCTGCGACCGCAACGGCGTCGTCAGCTGGCTTGCGCGCGGCAAACGCAGCGACGAAGCTGCCGCCAGCCTGCGCGTCGCCCTAAGCAGCTGACCGTTTAAGCGTCTTTGAGTAGCTCGGCGATCGTGACCGGAGTCAGCTTCTTGCGCTCCAACAGCTTCAGGATCCGTGGCAGAACCTCGGCCGTCGGTGGATAATTGGCGTGCATCAGAATAATCCTGCCGGGCTTGGCCCAGTACTGAATTGCGTTCAAGAGGTAGGCCTCGCTGCGAACGTCGGAATCGGCGACGGTTCCCGACCACATGATCACTTTTCGATAGCCGCGCTCACCGGCCGCTGAGACTGTGCCCGAGTCGTAGTCGCCGAAGGGAGGCCTAAACCAGGGGCGCCCGCTGAGCTTGAAGGTCTTCTGAATCCAATCTTCGTTGCGCTGAAGGTCGGCGCCGAAGGCAGCCGAGCCGATCTGCGTTGAGACGCCGTGGCTGAAGGTGTGATTCCCGAGCGTGAGCTGACCGCTGGCGACCAGCGCCTTGATCCGTTTTGCCTGCGGCTCCCACGACGCGCCATAGGTGCCATTGGGAAAGAAGGTTGCGGGCGCGCCGGTCTGCTCGAGAACGTCAAGAATCTTCGCAACGCAGGCAGCGCAGGTTCCGTCGTCGAAGGTCAGCGCCACTTTGCGGCCGGCAGTTGGCCCCTCGGTGATTACTTCAGCCTCGCCCGGAACGGCGTCGGTAATCTGCTGTGGCGGTGGGCCGACCACTTTTGGCGCCGAAGCAGGGGCGGTGGTTTTGGGCGATACAGCGGGCTCTTTGGCGGCGACCGGGCGATTCGATTCACCGGCGCCGGAGCTTCCTAGGACAGGGATCATTATCAGCGCTGCGAGGACAGCAACGACCACGATTGCGCCGAGCGCGGCGTTGCGGCGCCGACGCGCGGTTCCGAGGCGCTGACTCTCCCGGCGCTCAAGACGAGGATCCATCGGCAGCGATTCTCGCAGCCCGCCCAGCCGATCCAGCAGCCAAACCTGCAATTGCGCCTAAGCGAGAGCTAATAACGGAGAGGGCGGGATTCGAACCCGCGAACGAAGTTACCCCCGTTACTCGCTTAGCAGGCGAGTGCCTTCAGCCGCTCGGCCACCTCTCCGGACGGGGCGAAGTGTACCTCTGCCTGCGAAGTCAGTAGATACGGCCGAAATTCTTTCCGTCACAAACCGCAACCTTGGCAGTCTTAATGTGTACTTAACAGGCAGTAGCGCGTTGCTGATCCAGCGCGCAGCCGCGCAACAGACCGTTAGAATCATGGGGAGTTCAATGATGGCATCACTAATTCAGGGGATTTCGACAAGGCATCAGCGCTTTTTGATGCTCTTTCTGCTGGCCTGCGCTGGACTTCTTGCCCTGATCCCAGGATCGGCCCAAGCAGCCGGAACTTCAAGCGATTACATCGTCCTTTACGAAAGCAGCGCCGGACTTACCCAGAAGGTGGCTAGCGAGGAGGCTCGCGGCAACGACGTCCAAGACGTCTTCCGCAGCGCCGTGAAGGGATACGTCGCCTCACTCGATTCGGCCGACGTTGCTCGGCTACGCGCCCAGGATGGCGTGCTGCTAGTTGAGAAGGACAAGCCGGTCGAAGCGCTAAGTGCTGGGCCGCGCAGCGGGCTCGCATCCTCGTGGGGGCTCGACCGCGTCGACCAGCGCACACTTCCGCTCAATGGCCAGATCTCGACCAGCCAAAACGGTTTCGGCATAAGCGCCTACATCATCGACACCGGCATCCGCGCCGACCACGCGCAGTTCGGTGGCCGCGTGGCGGTCGGCTACGACGCTTTCACCGACGGGCAGAACACGAATGACTGCAACGGCCACGGAACGCACGTCGCTGGCACGGTCGGCGGCTCAACTTACGGCGTTGCGCCAGAAGTGTCGCTAGTTGCAATCCGCGTTCTTAACTGCAGCGGCTCGGGTTCGACTGCCGGCGTGATCGCTGGGATTAACTGGGCGACAGCACACCACGCCGCGGGCGTTCCGGCAGTCGCCAACATGAGTCTCGGCGGCGGTTACTCAGCCGCACTCAACACCGCGACGCAGAACGCAATTGCCGACGGAATCACTTTCGCCGTTGCCGCCGGCAACTCGAACGCCGATGCTTGCTCCGCCTCGCCTGCCTCGGCGCCGAACGCACTGACGGTCGGTTCGACAACCTCAAGCGATGCCCGCTCCTCCTTCTCCAACTGGGGAAGCTGCGTTGACATCTTCGCGCCGGGCAGCGCAATCACCTCAGCTTGGAGCAGCTCGCCGACGTCCACGAACACGATCTCCGGCACATCGATGGCATCGCCGCACGTCGCTGGCGCTGCTGCTCTGCTGCTCTCGGCCAACCCTGCGAGCTCGCCCGCTCAGGTCGCTACCGCGATGAACTCCGCCGCAACAACCGGCGCGGTCGGCAACCCCGGAGTCGGTTCGGTCAACCGTCTGCTTTACACCGGTGACAGTTCGACACCAAACCCAACGCCTGAGCCTCCACCGGCGCCAGCGCCCACAGCCCCCGCCAATGACAACTTCGTCAGCGCCGTCAACCTCAGCTCGCTTGCGGCCACAACCGGCACGACGGTCGCCGCAACGCACGAGACCGGCGAACCTACGCACGTCAACTCAGGCTATGGCTCAAGCGCTTCGGTCTGGTACAACTGGACTGCGCCGGCCGATGGAGAGCTGGATGTCAAGACTGAGGGCAGCAACTTCGACACACTGCTGGCCGCATACACGGGCAGCTCGGTCTCGGCGCTGACGGTCAGGTACGCCAGCGACGACGTTATCGGTGGTAACTGGAGCCGCTTGATCTTCCCAGTCACGGCCGGCACCACGTACCGCATCGTGATCGACGGCTATGGCGGGTCGAGCGGCTCAACGCGGCTCAGCGGCACTTTCACTGCGGCAACTACGCCGCCAGCGGGTGCTCCGGCCGCGCCAACAGGCCTTGTTGCAACTCCTGGCAGCAGCAGCGCGAGCATCGCGTTCACTCCTGGTTCAGAGAACGGCGCAGCAATCACCAACTACGAGTACTCGATTGACAATGGGTCAACTTGGACGGCCCGCAACCCGGCCGCTACGAGCTCGCCAATCTCGATCTCTGGCCTTAATAACGGCACCGCCTACTCGATCAAACTGCGTGCCCTAAACAGCGCTGGTAGTGGCGCCGCATCGAGTGCGGTTAGCGTTACGCCAGTTGCGCCGACAACACCAACGCCCGCCCCTGCGAACGACAACTTCGCAAACGCCGCGACGCTCAGCTCGCTTGCCGGGACAGCCGGCACGACGGTCGCTGCCACACACGAGCCCAATGAGCCAAGCCACGTCAACTCGGGGTTCGGCTCGAGCGCTTCGATTTGGTACCAGTGGACGGCAACTGAGGATGGTTCGCTCGAACTGAAGACGCAGGGCAGCAGCTACGACACACTGCTCGCCGTCTACTCGGGTGGCTCGATTGCTGGCTTGACGTCGTTGGCCGCCAACGACGACGTTGCTGGCGACACTTGGAGCCGCGTCAACCTCGACGTCACGGCCGGAACGACCTACAAGATCGCGGTCGACGGTTACGACCGAGGCAGCGGCGCGACGGTCCTCGGTGGCGTATTTACCGCTAAGCGACCGACCCCAACGCCACCTGCGCCAACCCCAACGCCTCCGACACCAACACCTGAACCGGTCGCTCCCGACACGACGATCACCGAATCGCCTGGTACCTCAACAACCAACACGCGCCCAACCTTCTCTTTCATCTCTACCGCCGAGGGCTCCGACTTTGAGTGCCAAATGGAAGGCCGCACCTGGGTCGACTGCACCAGCCCATTCCAGCCCGAGGCAGCGCTAACCAGCGGCTTCCACTCCTTCGCGGTACGCGCCACTAGCCCCGATGGCCTGACCGACGAAACGCCTGCCAGCGTCGCCTTCACCGTTCAGACGCCGGCCAGCGACCCGACCGACCCGCCGACGCTAAGCCCCGGAATCCTCACCCCAACCAGCACGACGCTCTCAGCGCTCGGTCGCACGGCGACGCTCTCGATCACATGCGTTCCGGCCTCGGCCAGCGCCTCGGCCAGCGCTCGCGTCCGCGTGGCAGATACCGACGGTCCGTGCAGCGGCCGCCTGCGCTTGGCAACGAGCCGCAGCAACAGCCAGCGGACGATCAGCCTTGGCGCCGCAGCCACTAGCAACGTCGCATTCCCAATCGACGCGCGCACCGCGCGCATAGTCAACGCAGGCACGGCAGTGCGCGCAACGCTCCGCGTCTACCAAGGCACAACGGCCCGCTCGGTCACCGTCACGCTACGCAAGCTAAGCGCCAGCGCCCGTGGCCGCCTGCTGGGCCAAGCCCGTAAGTAACTCGCCGCCGGTACACTCAGCCCCGCTGCGCCCGTAGCTCAGCTGGATAGAGCGTCGGTCTACGGAACCGAAGGTCAGAGGTTCGAATCCTCTCGGGCGCG
>JAEMTR010000011.1:18045-19397 GCA_016462245.1 Solirubrobacteraceae bacterium | reverse complement strand
GGTCGCGTCTGGAATGGATCGACCGGCGAGCTGCGGCAGAATGCACAGGGCGGCGGCGAGCAGGTCTTGGCTGAGCGCCAGCGCCGCGAGAAGCTCGCGGCCGAGGCTGCCAGCGCCGCCGATTCGGCCAGCGCGACCGCTACTGCCCTCGCCGCCGTGGAGCAGGCCTGCGTCGCCGCGGAGCAGGCACTGGCTGCGGCCGACGATGCTTGCCGCAGCGCCGAACGGGACGCCGCGCAGGCTGCCGAGCGTGCGCGCCGCGCTGAATCGATCATTGAGCAACGCCGCCAAGCACCAGAGCAAGGCGCCGGCGCAATTGCGCGCGCGCAGCTAGAAGGCGAGCTGGCCGCTGAGCGCCGCGTCGCTGAGCAAGCCGCCGAAGCTCGCGACCATCGCAAACAGACGGTCATCACGCTAGAGATGGCGATTGCTTACGAGATCGGGCTGGTCCCGCTCTACAACGCCTTCGAGGAGGCTCTCGCAGCTGCGCAGGGAGCGATTGCAGAGCGCACCACGATCTTTGAAGCTGAGCTTGAAGCCGACCGGCTCGGCAACGCCGGCGTTACCGACGAGCTGCGGGCGTTTGCCCAATCGGGAGCAGAGCTTCAGGGCGCGCTCCGTGAAGCCGGCGAAGCGGTCACAGCGGCCGAGGTGACAGCGCAGCAGTCGCGTGACCAGCACGCCGAGACTGAGGCTGAGCTGGTTCGCCTCGCCGAGCTGCTCGGCCTTGAGGCCGAACCGTCGAGCGAGCCACTTGACGACGAGGCGATTGCCGCACTCGATCAGCGGATCGTCCGTCTAGAGCGGCGGCGTGAACAGATCGGCCCGGTCAACCCGCTCGCCAAGGCGCAGTACGAGGAGGCGCTCGAGCACGTTGAGACGCTCGAGCATCAGCGCAACGACCTCGAGAGCGCGATGCGCGAGCTGCGCACACTGATCCGTGACACCGATCGCCAGATTCGAGAGAGCTTCGAGCAGACATTTGAGGCTGCGGCGAAGAACTTTGAGGAGCTCGCAGCACATTGCTTCCCCGGCGGGCATGGCCGCCTGCGCTTGGTGCGTGAGGAACAGACGCCAAAGGCCGTGCTCGGTGGCGGAGAAGGTGAAGAGGAGGCGGCGAGGCTCGAAGCGGCCGAAGATGAGGCCAACGCTGAAGCCGAGCGCGAGACCGGTGAGCCAGAGGATGACCTCGGGGTCGAGATCGAGATCACGCCGGCCGGCAAATCGATGAAGCGCTTGACGCTGCTTTCGGGCGGCGAGAAGTCGATGACCGCGATTGCGTTCCTGTTCTCGGTCTTCCTCGCCAAGCCGTGCCCGTTCTACATCCTCGACGAGGTAGAGGCTGCGCTCGA
>JAEMTR010000011.1:0-17945 GCA_016462245.1 Solirubrobacteraceae bacterium | reverse complement strand
TCCTCGCCAAGCCGTGCCCGTTCTACATCCTCGACGAGGTAGAGGCTGCGCTCGACGATCTCAACATCGGTCGCTTCCTCGAGCTCCTGCGGCTTTACCGCGACCGCGCTCAGTTCATCGTCGTCACGCACCAGCAGCGGACGATGGAGGCAGCCGATTCGCTTTACGGCGTTTCGATGGGTGGCGACGGCGTCTCGAAGGTGATCAGTCGCAAACTGCCAGCCGAGGTCGACGCTGACAATGACGCTGCACAGGCTGCCTGAGCGCCACTAGCGCCACGAGCGGCCCGTAGCGCTCCTGTGGTGGGCGGTAAGCTCTCCAAGCAATGTCAACTCCTGTGATCTGGCTTCTGATCGCCGCCGCGCTTGCGCTCGGTGAGATCGTGACCGAGAGTTTCTTTCTCGCCCCCTTGGTCGCAGCCGCCGTCGCAATGGCGCTAGGAACTCTGCTCGGCGCCGAGATCGTGCTCGTTACCTTGATCGCAGTCGTCGTCGCTGTCGTCACGCTGCTCGTTCTGCGGCCGCTGCTGCGCCGCGAGCGCCTTGACTTCGCCGCTGGCGGCGCCGAGCACGACTTCGTGATTGGCCAGGTTGGCGTAGTCGAAGAGCATGTCGTCAACGATGAAGCGACCGGAGTGATCGAGATCGACGGCGAGGTTTGGACCGCTCGCGCCAACCGTGATGCGCAAACGTTCGCGCCAGGCGAAGCGGTCGAGGTTGTCGCCGTGCGCGGCGCCGTGGCGCTTGTCGATGCACCAGAAGAAGACCCGCAGAGCAACCTGCGCGCTTAAGCTGGGGCGCCCCGCTACCCTCTATCGCTGACGTTCTGTGAACTTCGAGAGGAACCTGTGGCCGTACGACTTAGGCTCACGCGAGTGGGCGGCAAGAAAAATCCGATCTGGCGAGTTGTTGTCGCCGACCAGCGCTCGCCGCGTGACGGTCGCTTCATCGAGGTAGTCGGTCAGTACAACGCCCAAACCAATCCCTCAACGATCACGCTCGACGAGGACCGGATCAAGCTTTGGCTTGACAAGGGTGCGCAGCCGACCTCGCAGGTTCGCAAGCTGCTGCACACGCAGGGCATTCCCGTCTAGGCTGCCGCCATGCGTGAACTTCTCGAGTTCCTGGCCCGCTCGCTAGTTGATGACCCAGCCGCCGTCGCTGTCGAGCAGTTCGACGACGACGATGGAACGGTCGTGCTCGAGCTGACCGTCGGCGAAGATGATTACGGCAAGGTGATTGGCCGTGGCGGTCGTACAGCCAACGCGCTGCGCACCGTGCTGAAGGCTGCAGCGGTTCGCGAAGAGCGCCGCGTGCTGATCGACATCGTCGACTGACGTGGCCGCTGAGGCAGAGCAGTGGTTGCAGGCCGGCCGGATCGGCCGCCCGCACGGACTCGATGGAAGCTTTTACGTCACTCGCCCTCGCGCAGTGCTGCTTGAAGTGGGCGTCAGTGTGCGCGTCGAGCAGCGCGATCTTGAAATCGAGCGGCGCGCCGGAACCGACGCGAAGCCAATTGTCCGCCTTGTCGGCGTCACAACCCCAGAGGCGGTCGAAGAGCTGCGTGGGCAGGCGCTCTTCTGCGCGCTGGTTGACGCGCCGCAGCTGGGAGAGCGCGAATGGTGGGCCGAGGAGCTTGAGGGTTGTCGCGTGATCGACGGAGAGCTTGCGGTCGGCGAAGTATCGAGACTGCTCGTGCTCCCATCCTGCGAGGTGCTCGAGGTTAAGCGCCCGGACGGAACTGAGCTGCTCGTGCCGATGGTCAGCGACGCGATTCGCTCTATCGACGTGAAGCAGCGGCAGATTGAGGTCAACCTCGCCTTCGTTGGTGGTGGCTAGCCGATGCAGCTTGACGTCGTAACGCTCTTTCCGCAGTGGTTCGAATGGTTCGCCGAGCAGCGTCACGTTGCCAACGCCGTTGCGCAGGGAAACGAGCTGCGGGCGCTCGACCTGCGCGAGCACACACCGCTGAGCGGCGGGCAGGTCGACGACACTCCGTTCGGCGGCGGCGCTGGGATGGTGTTGCGCGTTGACGTGATGGAGGCAGCGCTGCGCGGCTTCTACGGCGTTGATCCGGTAGAGCTGCCAAAGCAGCGCCGCGTGATTGCGCTAACGCCGGGAGGACGCGTGCTGGACGAAGCGCTAGTTAACGAGCTGGCGGCTGAACCGGCCGTGACCTTGCTCTGCGGGCGCTACGAAGGCTTCGATGAGCGGATTGTCCAGCACTTCTGCAGCGACGCCGTTTCAATCGGTCGCTACGTGATCGCTGGCGGCGAGCTGGCGGCGATGGTTGTCTGTGACGCAATCCTGCGCAAGCAGCCGGGCGCGCTCGGCGACGCCGACTCGGCAGTCGAGGAATCGTTCAGTGCTGCACTCGAAGGTGACCCCGAATATCCCCACTACACACGGCCCGCCGAGTTCCGCGATTGGGGTGTTCCGGAGGTGCTGCTCTCGGGCCATCATGAAGAGATTCGGCAGTGGCGACGGGCGCGCAGTCGTGAGCGCGGGGCAGCTTCTGGCGAAGCTCCGCTATCCTGATCTATCTCGCTCCGGTCGCGACGCTCATGCGCTCGCTGGAAATACGGCCGAACCTTCGCGAGCGCCCTCAATATGAGCTCAGTAATCGACAATCTTGAACGCGCGCAGCTGCGCCGCGTGCCCAACTTCGCGCCAGGCGACCGGGTCAAAGTTCACTTCCAAGTGATCGAGGGCGAACGTCGTCGTACGCAGGTCTTCGAAGGCGTCGTGATCGCCCGCCAAGGCAGCGGCGCGCGCGAAACGTTCACCGTCCGCAAGCAGTCGTTCGGCGTTGGCGTGGAGCGAACTTTCCCAGTCCATTCGCCGAAGATCGAGAAGATCGATGTAGCCGCCCGCGGCGAAGTCCGCCGCGCAAAGCTTTACTACCTGCGTGATCGCGTCGGCAAGGGTGCCCGCGTCCGTGAACGCGATTACTACGGCCCTGAGGACGAGATCGCTCCAGGCTTGGTGCATCAGCCTGAGGTTGTCGCGGAGGCCGCTGAAGCTGACGAGCAGACGCCCGAGGCTGACGCAACCGAGCAGGTCGTTGCTGAAATCGCTGAAGGCGATGACGGTGGAGCCGAGGAGGTCGCCAGCGAAGAGATTGCTGAGGCCGCGCCCGACGAGCAGCCTGAAACTGACAGCAGCGACGCAGCGCCAGCAGCCGAGGAAAATTCAGAGCAGCCGGTCGACGGCAGTGAAGAACCCTCCGGCGACGCAGCGTGACCGCGGCCAAGCAGAAGAAGTCGCCCGCGAGTTCGATCCTTGAGCTGATCGTGATCGTCGCGGTTGCTCTGGGGCTAGCGTTGCTGATTCAAGCCTTCGTCGTAAAGCCCTACCGAATCCCCAGTGAGTCGATGGTCCCAACGCTCCAAGTTGGCCAACGCGTGCTAGTTAACCGATTGACGGCGCGATTTGGAGATCCTTCGGTCGGCGACGTCAGCGTTTTTAACCCACCGGTTGGATCGGAAGAGATGCCGCTCGATCAGTGCGCTGAGAGGCCAGAGCAAGGCGCGGCTTGTAATACGCCGACGCCGGGTCGGTCAGAGGTCAATTTCATCAAGCGGATTGTCGCCGGCCCCGGCGACACAGTCTCGATCATCCGCGGGCGCGTGATCCTTAATGGCAAGCTAACTAGCGAGCCGTTTATCAGCGACACATGCGTCGATGACAGTGGCGCGGCCTGCACGCTGCCGAAGACGATCAAGATTCCGCCCGGACACTGGTTCATGATGGGCGACAACCGTGGTGAGTCCGACGACAGCAGGTTCTGGGGACCCGTCCCAACAGCTTGGATCATCGGGCCAGCCTTCGCCACCTACTGGCCGCCAAACCGAATTAACATCTTCTAAGCCTGCCGGCTCGAAGCGGGCAAAGCGAAAGAGCCCTGGGCGCGGCTCGAGCGGCGCTCGGCTGATCGCCCATGACCGCGCCGTAGGCGCGCGCTGGGTCGCAGGGGCCGACGAGGCTGGCCGTGGCTGCCTAGCAGGGCCTTTGGTCGCCGCAGCGGTCTTGCTTGACCTCGATTCGATCGGCGTTGCTGAAGTTCGCGCGCTCGGGGCACTGAACGATTCAAAGCAGCACGATCACGCCGCGCGTGAAGCACTGCTGCCGATCGTTATGGAGACCGCGCAGCGCGTCGTCATTGTCTCACGAAGCGCGCGCGGCATCGACGAGCGAGGGCTGCACAAGACAAACCTCGCTGCGCTCAGAGAATCGCTGATCCGCGTCGCCCGGCCTGGCTGCATCTGCCTGATCGATGGCTTCGAGGTTCCTGCCTTTGAACACGAGCAACGAGCCGTAATCGGCGGCGATGGCCTGAGCGCAGCTATCGCAGCCGCATCGATCGTCGCCAAAGTCACTCGCGACCGCCTGATGGTGCGCGCCGGCGAGCAGCTACCCGAGTGGGGCTTTGGCGCGCACTTCGGTTATTCAACTGCGGCGCACCGCGAGGCGATTGTGGAGCACGGAGTTTCGCCGCTGCACAGAATGTCGTTCCAGTCGACCGCCTATCAGCAGTTGGCGCTCTAGCAGCTAGAAAGCAGCTTCGATGTGATCGAGTCGCAGCAGCTGGCCTTGACAGTCGAGCAGGATTCCGATCGCGTCGAAGCGCAGATCGCGCGGGCTCGGTCGCTGCGGTGCTTCGCTCAGGAATGCGGTCGCTAGCCGACGGACTTGGCGGCGCTTGCGTTCGTCCAGTGAATCCCAAGGCGCTGAGCTGCGGCGCGACCTACGCGTCTTTACCTCAACGAAGACGAGTGTCGTGCCCAAACGCATCACTAAGTCGATCTCGCCAAAGCGCGTGCGGTGGTTGCGAACGACGAGCCGGTAGCCGAGCCGTTCGAGGTGCTCGAGCGCCAGTCGCTCGCCGGCGCGGCCTAATACGTGACGGGGGTCGGGAGTGGTCGGTCGAATGGAGCGAAGACTAGGAGCGAGATTGGCCGCGCTCTAGGGCCACCAGGTAGCAGCAATGCAACGGCTCCACGGCGATCGGCGAAGTCGGCGCTGGGTCTGGCCCAATCTGGCGCAGACCGAGGCTCACAGGTCGCAATTGCGTCCGTAGCGTCGCAGCCGATGGTTACCGAGGTATTCACATTCGCAATCGACGGGCTGCGGCCGCAAGCGGTGACCGTCGAGGCAGACCTGCGCCGTGGGCTGCCGAGCTTCACGATCGTTGGCTTGGCAGATCGCGCCGTCGCCGAGGCCCGCGAGCGCGTTCGCGCGGCGCTGGTCAACTGCGGCTTTGAATTCCCGATGCGCCGCTTGACGGTCAATCTCGCTCCGGCGCACCTGCGCAAGGCCGGGCCTGGCTTCGACCTCGCTATAGCCTGCGCGATCCTCGCCGCAAGTGGCCAGATTCCTCGCGAGTCATTAGCTCGGACGGCGCTCTTCGGCGAGCTGTCACTCGGCGGCGAGCTGAGGCCCTGCCGCGGAGTTCTTGCTGTCGCCGAGGGTGCCCAAGAGGCGGGGCTGGAAGCGCTGATCGTTCCGGTGGCCTGCGCAGCCGAAGCGCGGCTCGTTGAATCGATCCGCGTCGGCGCGCTCTCAGTACTGAGCGACCTCAGCGCTGTGCTCTCGGGCGAGTCCGACTCCAGCGAGGCCGAATTGCCCGCGCAACCGGTGCCAGCCAGTCGCTACCTCCCCGATCTCGCTGACGTGCGCGGTCACCGCGCCGTGATTGACGCCCTGACGGTCGCTGCTGCCGGTGGCCACAACCTGCTGCTGAGTGGTCCTCCCGGAACTGGCAAGACGATGATCGCCCGGCGCCTGCCGAGCATCCTGCCTCCGCTCAGTCGCCCCGAGGCGCTAGAGGTGACGCGCATCCAGAGCATCGCTGGGCTTGGGGCAGATGGCGCTTTGGCCGACCAGCGCCCGTTCCGCGCGCCACATCACACAATCTCGGCCGCTGGCCTCGTTGGTGGAGGGGCAGTACCGATCCCAGGCGAAGCGACGCTCGCGCACCGTGGCGTGCTTTTCCTCGACGAGTTATCGGAGTTCGACAGGAGGGCCTTGGAAGCGCTGAGGCAGCCGCTCGAGGATGGGGCGGTGACGATCGTGCGCGGGCAGAAGGTGGCTCACTTCCCGACACGTTTCGCACTGATTGCGGCGACCAATCCGTGCCTCTGTGGTCGCGGCGGCAAAGCCTGCCGCTGCAGTGAGCCGGAGCTGGCTCGCCACCGCCAACGCCTCTCGGGTCCGCTGCTTGATCGGATCGACCTCGTGGTCGGGGTCGAGAGACCCTCATCGGCCGCGCTCGCAGCGGAGTCGCTAACGACGAGTGCGGAGGTCGCCCAGCGCGTCGCCGCCGCGCGGGAGCTTCAGCTGGCGCGCGGCGGCTGCGCCAACGCGCAGCTGATCGCGCGCGACATGGTCGCCGCGGTCGACTGCGGGGCGGTGGCGGCGAGCGCGCTGGCGCGCGCTTATGACGGTGGCGGCCTAAGCGCCCGCGGCCGCGACAGAGCGCTGCGCGTAGCTCGGACGATCGCCGACCTAGAAGGGGAGCCAGAGATCGGGATCGAGTCGTTGGCGCAGGCGCTCGGCTATCGCCACGAGAGTGAACGGCTGGGCAAGCGATGAGCGAAGCTTGTGACCGCTGCACGCGCCGCAGCTGGCTGGTCGGGCGGCTCTCGTCCCATCTCGATCAGATCCGTGGCAATCGGCCGGTAATTCGTGGAGTTCTGGCGCTCAGCGATCGGAAGCTGCTGACGGCGCTGGCGGGCCGCGAGCAGTCAAAGATCACGGCGCAGTGGGCCGGGCTCGATCCGGCAGCTGAACGCCGAAAGTGGAGAGCTGCTTCGACCTCGGCAATCTGCCGCCACAATCAGAGCTTCCCGCAGTCGCTTGCCGATCTCCCCGACCCGCCCGCGGTCTTACATATCTACGGTGAGCTAGGCCGGCTCGACGAACTGCTCGCGCCTTCGCCAGCGGTCGCCCTAGTCGGGGCCCGACGTGCATCGGCCGACGGCCTTGAGCTGGCACGCGAGCTGGGGCGCACGCTTTCGCTCTGCGGCGTGAGCGTCGTAAGCGGCATGGCACTTGGGATTGACAGCGCCGCACACGAAGGCGCGCTGGCCGGCGGTGGGCGAACGATCGCCGTCCTGGCCTGTGGGCCGGAGCGCGCCTACCCGGCGCGGCGTAAGCGACTGCATAGCGAGCTGGCAGAGAGGGGAGTGGTTCTCTCCGAGCTGCCTCCGGGGATCGCCCCGTTTCGGTGGGCCTTCCCGGCTCGAAACCGGATCATCGCGGCCTTGTCACAGATGGCTGTTGTTGTTGAGGCAGCGGAACGGTCTGGCTCGCTAATCACGGCTGAGATTGCTGCCGACCTTGGCCGAACTGTCGGCGCCGTCCCGGGCCACCCTGGCTCCTGGCACAGCAGTGGTGCCAATGCTCTCTTGCGCGACGGCGCCCATCTGATTCGCGATGCGCGCGACATTCTCGACGACGCATTTGGCGTCGAAGCGGCGGTCGCCGCGGACCGTGAGCCGCTGCCCCTGCCGCTCAGCCTGAGCGACGACCAGGCGGCAGTGGTCGCCGCTGTCGAGGCCGGATTTACGACGGCCGCGAGCGTCGCCGAATACTGCGGTGGCGCCGCCGAGGTCGTTGGGCCGCTGACTGAGTTGGAACTACTTGGCGTGCTTGAGCGTCGCGACGACGGAAGTTACCGCCGGCGCTAAGTTCGAGCTGCCGCAACCTGCCACGAGATGGCGTTCTGCCCGCCGATCAAGCGGGCTGGCATAATCGTCGCCAGTCCGCGTTTTCCTTGATCCAACTAACGGAGCCCAGCTGAAATGACCGACACCGTCACCTTCAACATGAAGCATCGCAGCGCAGCGCTGACCGAAGGGCCGGAGCGAGCAGCCGCGCGCGCTTATCTGAAGGGGATCGGCTACGACGACGAAGCGCTCGCCAAGCCGATCATCGGCGTCGCCTCAACCTGGATCGAGACGATGCCCTGCAACTTCCACCTGCGGGCACTCGCGGCGAAGGTCAAGGAAGGGATCCGCGCCGCCGGTGGAACACCGATGGAGCTGAACACGATCGCGATCTCTGACGGAATCACGATGGGCACACCAGGGATGAAGACCTCGCTCGTCTCACGCGAGATCATCGCTGACTCGATCGAGCTCGTCGGCCGCGGCCATCTCTTCGACGGCGTCGTCGCGCTATCCGGCTGCGACAAAACGATCCCCGGCACGGTTATGGCGATCGCTCGGCTCAACGTTCCGTCGGTGATGCTCTACGGCGGCTCAATCCCGCCCGGCCGCTTTCAGGGCCGTGACGTAACGATTCAAGACGTCTTCGAAGCCGTTGGCGCACACTCGGCCGGCAAGATGAGCGACGAGGAGCTGCACGAACTTGAAGGCGTCGCGAGCCCAGGTGCCGGAGCCTGCGGCGGCCAGTTCACGGCCAACACGATGGCGATGGCTTACGAGATCATGGGCATCTCGCCAATGGGGTCGGCGATGGTCCCGGCTCAGGATGCGACCAAGGCTGACGTCGCCTTTTCAATCGGTGAACTAGTGATGGACGTGCTCCGCCGCGGCGTAATGCCGAGCGAGATCATCACGCGCAAGTCGATTGAGAACGCGATCGCCGGCGTCGCCGCCAGCGGCGGCTCAACCAACGCTGTGCTGCACCTGCTGGCGCTTGCCCGCGAGGCCAAGGTCGAACTCGACATTGATGACTTCGACCGGATTAGCGAAGCAACGCCGCTGCTCTGTGACCTCAAGCCAGGCGGCAAGTACGTCGCCGTCGATCTTTACGCGGCCGGCGGCGTTCCGCTCGTGGCAAACCGACTGCTAGAGGCAGGGCTGCTGCACGAAGACGCTCCCACCGTCACAGGCCTTTCAATCGGCGAGGAGGCTGCCAGGGCGACTGAGACTGAGGGCCAGTTGGTCGTCCGTCCATTGAGCGATCCAGTCAAAGCCTCCGGTGGCCTGGCAATCCTGCGCGGCAATATCGCCCCCGAGGGATGCGTCGTCAAGCTCGTCGGTCACGAGCGTCGCCAGCACGAAGGGCCAGCACGAGTCTTCGAAAGCGAAGAGCTGGCGATGGAAGCTGTCACCGGAGGGAAGATCGAGAAGGGTGACGTCGTGATCATCCGCAACGAAGGGCCGGCCGGTGGCCCCGGAATGCGCGAGATGCTCGCCGTCACCGCGGCAATTAATGGCGCAGGCTTGGGTGAGCACGTAGCGCTGCTGACCGATGGACGCTTCTCCGGCGCGACCTATGGATTTATGGCTGGCCACGTAGCGCCCGAAGCTTTCCGCGGGGGGCCGATAGCTGCTGTTCGTGATGGCGACAGGATCACGATCGACGTAGATAAGCGCTCACTCGACGTCGATCTAACCGTCGCTGAGATCGACGAGCGCGTAGCCGCCTACGTTCCGCCAGCCAACCCTGATCGCACCGGCGTGCTGGCCAAGTACGCTGATCAGGTAGGTAGTGCCTCTGAAGGCGCCGTGACGCTAGTCAACGAGCCTCGCTGAGCAAGCTTTGATGCGAATCGCGATCGACATTGACTCAACGCTCCACCACTACTGGGAGCAGCTAGCTGAGGTCGTCCGCCTGCGCTACGGCGTCGTGCTTCCCTACGAACAGCAACACACCTGGGGGATAGGTGAGCTCGAGCAAGAGCAGTTGGCCGAGACGATCGCTGAAACCCACAGCGAGGAGTGGATCAGCGCAGCTGAGCCATACCCCGGCGCCGTCGAGGTTGTCAACCGCTGGTCGCAGGAGGGGCACTTCATCCACATCACGAGCCACCGCGATGTCGCCGCCGCAGCTCCGACAGAGCGTTGGCTCGAGGCGATCGGCCTGCAGTTCGACGAGCTCTACTGCTCATACGACAAGATCACGCGCTGCCGTGAGTTGGAGATCGATCTACTCGTCGATGACAGTCCGGTCAACTTGCAGAGTGCGCTAGACGAGGGAATCCGCGGCGCCACACTGCTTCACCCCTGGAACGCCGAGGTCTGCAAATCGAGCGAAATAACTAGCGCCGAAGATTGGCCCGAACTTGGCCGTCAGCTCGAACCGTTGCTCGCAGACGACAGTATTTAAGGGCTGCGGCAGGGTCAGGGGGCTGCGTGGCGAAAGAAACTTGAGTTGCAGTCCGGCGCGATCGGTCGGCCGTTCGATATACCTTTGCATGACTTCCAATGCCGCGTAAGTATTTAATTGCACTAATTGCTGTCGGCGCCTTCTTCGTGCTGTTGGTTGGCGGCGCCTACGCTTACGACAGCGCAACATCGCGAACTATCGCGCCCGGCATCACGGTCGGCAACGTCAACGTCGGTGGGATGACCGCCGAGGAGGCTGAGGGCAAACTGCGCCAAGATCTACTCGGCGCGATGGAAGCACCAGTTATCGCCAGGCGTGGCGAGAAGAGTTGGCGGCTGGGGCCTGGGCAGTCGAAGCTGGCGGTCAACATCGATGGCAGTGTTGAGGCCGCCCTCGCGAAGACAAATGACGATAATTTTGTTGTTCGCGCATTCCACAAAATTAGTGGCACGCCCGTTGACGCATCGGTTGAGCCAGAGATCACTTATTCAGCGGGGGCAGTGGAGCGCTTCACTACCCGCGTCACGAAAGCGGTCGATCGGCCTGCGACCGACGCGTCGCTGGCCTTTACCGTTGCGGCGGTTGAGCCGGTGCCATCGAAGAGTGGCGTCGCTGTCAAGAGAGGGCGACTGAAGGCCGAAGTAGCGAGGACGCTTTCGACCCCCGGCGCCGATCACTCAGTCGAGGTTGCCGTTCGCAAGCTGAAGCCAAAGGTGACGACGAAGCAGCTTGCGAAGAAATACCCAGTTGTAATCACGATCGACCGATCGAACTTTCGCCTAACACTCTTTAAGGATTTGAAGCCGGTCAAAAGTTATCCAATCGCCGTTGGCCAAGCTGGCCTCGAGACGCCCGCCGGTCTTTACTCGGTTCAAAACAAGCAGGTCAACCCAAGCTGGTACGTGCCGAACAGCGAATGGGCCGGCGACCTAGCAGGCACCGTTGTTCCACCTGGGCCGAGTAATCCGCTGCGAGCGCGTTGGATGGGGATCACCGCCGGAGCCGGAATCCACGGAACATCAGAGCCAGCCTCACTTGGCTCGGCCGCATCGCACGGCTGCGTGCGGATGGCGGTTCCCGACGTAATCGATCTTTACGACCGCGTTGAAGTCGGAGCGCCGGTCTTTATTGCCTAAAAGTGTGGCCCGCCGCGAGCCTGGGGGCCGCCGCGGATCTCTTCGTTGGGAATCTCTTCCCAGCCTTGCTCGAATAGCAGGCGATGATGGTCACTATGGCGAAAGACCAGTGATCCAAGAAAAAGATCCCGCTCAGGCCTGCGCATGACCGAATACCACATTGTTGTTGCGTCACTAGATCCTTGGATCTTGTGCCAGGGGCGCGGTGGCTGCTCCTCTCTGGAGCAGACTCCATCGGCTTCGAGGCCGGCAGCAGTAGCAACCTGACCATTTTCCGTATTGATGAAAAAGAGCGCCACAGCCACCGAGGATACGAGCCCAGAGCTGACGGCCGAGTGGACCGCTGCGCTAGAGCTCGTCGCTGACGACCTGCTGCGCCGCGGCAGCGCGGAGCGAACTCGGCGCGCCTACCAGAGCGATCTCGTCCAGTTTGCGCACTGGTCGGTCTTGGAGCAGCGCGAGCCAGCCGCCGTCGATGTCCGCCAGCTGCGCCGCTACGCAGCCTTCTGCGGCGAGAGCGAACTGGCGCCGTCAACGGTCGCGCGCAAGCTCGCAGCGCTGCGCGCCTGCTTCCGGACGCTGCGCGAGCATGGCCTCGTCGAGCAGAATCCCGCCGAGCTCGTCGCCGCGCCTAAGCGGCCATCGAATCTACCGCGCGTGCTTCGCCCGGCAGAGCTATCTGCGCTGATCGACAGAATCCCTGCCGGAACAGCGCTTGAAGCCCGAGACCGCGCCTTGATTGAACTGGCCTACGGCTCAGGGCTGCGCGCAGAAGAGCTCGTGAGCGCCGACGTCGAGTCACTCGACCTTGATGGCGAGCAGATTCGCGTCGAGGGTAAGGGCTCGAAAACCCGGCTTGTACCGATCGGCGAGTATGCGCGCGCCGCAATCGTCGGCTATCTCGAACGTTCACGGCCTGCCCTGCTGAGCGACCCCAGCGAAACAGCGCTCTTCCTCTCGAAGTCCGGGCGTCGCCTACAGAGCTCAGATGTACGACGCCGACTGCGGCTCTGGGCTCGCGCCGCTGAGCTTCCAGGGCGAGTGCACCCGCACGCGCTGCGCCACTCGTTTGCCACTCACCTGCTCGATGGCGGCGCCGATCTTCGCGCCATTCAAGAGCTGCTCGGCCACGAGCACCTCTCGAGTACACAGATTTACACCCGCGTTGAATCGGCGCGGCTGCGCAGCGCCTACAGCTCCAGCCATCCGCGGGCCTGATCGCGCCGCTGCGATCAGCGGCTGTCGCTCCGCTACCGTAAGCGGCCGTGGACGTTCGTCAGATCTCAACAACGCGCGAACCATCGTTCTGCTCTGTCTGCGAGCGGAATTTGCTGCGCGGAGAAGAGCACAGCGCCTTTCTCCATGGTGGCGAGCGGAAGATTGTCTGCGAGCTCTGCACCCAGCGTGCAACGCAACTCGGGTGGATCCGCGAATCGGGCGACATGGCGCCCGCCAGCGGGCGGATCGGTTGGATTCGTCGTTCGGCGGCGCGATCTGCCGGCGGCCGTCGCGGCCGTCGCGGCGAGGCCGATGAGAGCGAACTGCTAGTTCCGCCTGAAGCTCAGGAGCTGGTTGAGCGCTCCGGCGAAGACGCTGAGTATCTCGATGATCAGCAGACACAGCCGCTCGAGGTCGTGGCGCGTTCGGAGTTTGAGCCGCCGCCAAAGGCTCAACTTTCCGTCAATGAGCGAGCCGTGCGGGCCGTTCCAACTCATGCCGACATGAAGGGTGCGCGCGCGATCGAGGTATTCAACGCAGGCCAGCACCCTCGAACCGTGGCAACGCTCGCTCGAACCCTCGGCGCTCCAGTCGTCAGCGTTCGGCCCTCAGCGAAAGAGGGGAGCATCGTCTCGGTCGTAATTGCCTGGGAGCTCTCCTGGTACGGCTACGAAATCGATCTTGCCGACGAGGGGGCCGGCGCTCGCTTGATCGACCAAGGAACCGAGCTCAATCAGCTCGATGCGGCAGACCGCACACCGAACGCTGTAGCCGATTCACGCGGAATGCTGCACACGGCGGTCGAGGCGCAGTGAAGCTGACAGTGCACGTTGACGGCGGTTCGCGAGGCAACCCCGGGCCCGCTGCGGCAGGCGCCGTCGCTTCGAACGCTGACGGCGAAGTCGTCGGCGAGCGCGGCGAGATGATCGGCGAGGCAACAAATAACGTCGCCGAATACCGCGCCGTGCTGCTGGGGGCGGCGCTGGCGCTCGAGCTAGGTGCCACAGAGATCGAACTGATCAACGACTCGGAGCTGATCGCCTACCAGCTGAGTGGCAAGTACAAGGTCAAGCATGCCGACATGAAGCCGCTCTACGCCGAGGCAGTTGCGGCACTCGGCCAGTTCGATAGCTGGTCGATCAGCTGCGTTCGCCGTGAGCAGAACGAGCACGCCGACCTGCTCGTCAACCAAACGCTCGACGCCGGCGCGCTCTAGCGCCGCGGTCGCCGCGCCGCTTGCGCCGGCCGTTGCGCCTGCGTCATGACGGCAGCGTTGGCCGTCTCGCGCGAGTGTCCATCCAGGGCCGGACCTGTTCCAACGCGGCGCCAATCCTGAAGACGGTTTGATCATCGTATGTCCGCCCTGCGATCTGAACACCGGTCGGCACGCCGTTATCGGCGAAGCCAGATGGGACGTTCAAGACTGGGCAGCGACTTAGAACGTTGAAGACCGTCGTCAGCAGGCCGTCAAAGTACCACTGCAGATCACGACCATCAACGCTGATGCCGTGACCGACGTAGTCGTCGTCAGCCAACAGGCCGCGGGTGCCGTTGGTCGGGCAGATCAGCGCGTCGTAGCTCTCAAGTAAGGAGCCGACAGGCTCGTAGACCTTCGCTTCCAGGGTCAGCGCCTCAAGCAGCGACGAGTTGCCGCCTGCATCGTTCGCCCAGCGGTCGAACTCAGCCGCATAGTCGGTAACGATCTCGCGGTGCTCCTCGGCCGCCTGTGCAACCCAATCGCCGAAGATCAGCCGGAAGTGGATCGCCCCAGCACGCGAAACCTCGGCTTGGGGAATTTTTAGGTCGACCACGTCAACTATTGCCCCGGCTTCGCGCAGTGCCTCGCCGACGGCCAGCGTGTTGGCCCTAACCTCAGGATCGACCGGCCAGTCGCCAAGGTCCTCGGAGAGCGCAATTCGCATCCCGCGAATTGCTTCGAAGCTCGTCGGAAGCACCAGCTTCGGCCGCAGCGTCGTGATGTCGCTTGGGTCGGGCCCGGCAATCTGGTTTTCGTAGAGCGCGCAGTCGGCGACCGTCCGGGCCAGCGGGCCGCTGTGGCAGAAAGTGTCGAGGTTGAAGGGCGCCTCGACCGGCACGCGCCCGTAAGGTGGCTTGAAGCCGACGACACCACAGAACGAGGCCGGAATCCGGATCGAGCCGCCGATGTCAGAACCGCTCGCGAGCGTCGTCGTGCCGCTGGCAAGCGCCGCAGCCGACCCGCCTGAGGACCCTCCCGGCGAGAAGGTCGGGTTCCATGGGTTGCGCGTCACTCCCCAGATCCGCGACTGCGTGAACCCTGCGCACGAGAACTCTGGTGCGGTAGTACGCGCGTGGACAATCGCGCCGGAGTTAAGCTGGCGCTGCGCGAAGGCCGAGCTGTGCTCAGCGATCAGATCCTTATAGATCAAAGAGCCTTGCGTTAGCGGCTGCCCGGCTACCGGCTCCTCCTCCTTGATCGCCAACGGAATCCCCTCAAGCGGCCGCGGCGGCTCGCCTTTGCCGGCGTAGCGCTGTTCGGCAGCACGGGCCTGGGTGAGCGCTTCGTCAAAGAACTGGTGACAGAGCGCATTGACGACCGGCTCCACCCGTTCGGCCTGAGCGATCGTTGCCTCCATCAGCTCGACTGGAGAGAGGCTGCGAGCCTTGAAGAGTGCGATCGCCTCAGTTGCAGAGATGTAGCTGAGCTGGTCGATTGGCACCCGGTCAGATCGCTCTTAAACGCTGATCGGCACTAGAGCAGCCCGGCCTTCGGGCCGTCTTGCTCGTTCTTCTTGCCGACGCCGGTCTTCTGCAGTAGCGCCCAACCGCCTGGCAGTAGCGCGGCAGCGAAGGCAAGCTTCACGAGGTCACCGAGAATGAACGGCTGAACGCCGGCCTTGTAAGCCTCGGTCCAGCCGAATGCGACTCCGTCGCCGGCTGGGTCCCAGCTCGCTAGCCACGGCACACCGAAGGCATAGATCAGGAAGTTGCCGAGTAGAAGCGCGCCGATCATCGCCACAACGCTGCGGTCGGCGCCGCGCTCGGCGAGCCAGCCAACTGCGGCAGCGGCAACGATGAAGCCGATGATGTAGCCGCCGGTCGCGCCGCTGATGATCTCCCAGCCGCTCGATTGGTCGCTGAAGATTGGGGCGCCGAGCGCGCCAATGATGAAGTAGAGAAATAGCGCGAGCGCGCCCTTGCGTGAGCCGAGCAAGCCGCCCACGAGCAGCACGGCAAGTGTCTGGCCGGTGAATGGCACCGGGTACCAGGGAATCGACACTTGGGCTAGCCCAGAGACGAGGGCCGTGCCGCAGAGGACGAGGACGAGATCGCGGACGATCTCGGTGCTGCGCGTCCCGGAATGGGGGATGACCCTGTCGACGATTGTCCCGTAGCGCGCAGTTTCCATCTGGTGTTGCTCCTTGTTCGACCGGTTGACTCCCGCGATGCTACGACATAGCGGGCGCACGCGCGGGGTGCCGATGTGCGCTCGCAAAGCGGTTAGTTGCTGCGACTGTTATAAAACCGACGATGATTACTAAATCCGGCTTCACCACCGTCCTCGCCCTCGCCGCCTCGGCCCTACTCGTCGCCTGTGGCAGCTCAGACAGCAGCGACAGCGCCTCAACGGCGACAACGCCTAGCGACAAGGTTCGGATCGGCATGGAAGGCCCGCTCTCCGGTGATCAGAAGGTCACCGGGGTCGGCATGCTCAATGGAGCCCAGCTGGCAGCAGACAAGCTAAATGCCAAGGGCGGCCTGCTCGGAAAGCAGATCGAGATCGTGTCGATCGACGACGCCGCTGATCCAACGACCGGTGTTACGGCAGCAAACGCAGCGATTAAGACCGGGCTCGACGGCGTTGTCGGTCCCTACAACTCCGGCGTTGGAATTAAAACGTTGCCGCTCTACGAAGCGGCCGGCCTAACGCCGATCCGCCTCACATCGGACAGCGCCACCAACGGCATGGGCTACACGCTTCAGCCAATGGATTACCAGATTGCTCCGGTCGCGACGACCGCTTTGACCGACTGGCTGAAGGCAAAGTCTGTGGCGATCGCTTACGACCCGACGCCGGGCTACACCGCAACGGTTGGCGCTCAAATGAAGTCGTCGCTTGAAAAAGCCGGCGTCAAGATCACGGCCTATGAGGCCGTCAAGCCGGGCGCATCGAACTACACCAGCACGGTCAACAAGCTTGAGGCAACAAACCCTGACGTGATCTATTCGGTCGTCTACTTCCCTGAGGGCGGATTGATCGCGAAGGAGATGAACGCCAGCTCGTCAACGGTCAAGTGCGTAGCCGACTACGCCTCGGCTGATCCGGGCTTCGTCACCACTGCCGGCAAGGCCGCAGCGCAGGCCTGCCCGGTCGTTGGTGTTCCGTCACCAGGTGACTTCCCGGCCGGCGGCTCGTTCGATGCCGCTTACGAGAAGAAATATGGCGAAGCTCCAGGTACCTGGAGCTCATACGTCTACGACTCAGTCAACCTGCTCGCCAGCTGCGTCGAAAGCGCCGGTGGCTTCGACAACACGCCGAACGCTGATAACTCGACGACAGCGCAGGTCGCGGGTTCGACGGCACTGACCAAGTGCCTCAACGCGACTAAGGACTGGGAGGGCGTAACCGGCTCAGTCACGATCGACGCCGCGAACGGCAACCGTAACCCGGCCACCGTCGTGGTCCTCGACACCGACAGCAACGGTGAGCTGCACGTCGATAAGGACTGGGCAAACGCAGTCGGCGCGCCCTACTAGACGCCGAGCAGCAAGGCCATTGCGGCCATAACCACCATTGAACCGCCAATCCCGGCCGCCGCGAGCGGCCGGTTTTCGCGTGGGCCGACCGCGTCGGGCAGTAGCTCTAGCGCTACAAGCGCCAACATCGCGCCCGCAGCGAACCCGAGAGACCAAGGCAGGAGCGCGGTTATCTGCTCGACCAGCAGGAAGGCGATCACGGCACCGACCGGCTGGGGCAAGCTCGTTCCGACCGCCGCCCAGAACTGCTGCGAGCCGCTGAATCCCGCCTGAGCCATCGGAATCGCAGTCGCAGTTCCCTCAGGCACGTTTTGAAGCGCGATCGCGATAAGGACGAATAGCCCGAGCGTGCTGTCAGCCGACCAGGACGAGCCGAGTGCGAACCCTTCCGGAAGGCTGTGGACGAAAAGCACGACGAAGACGAGTGCGGAGCGGCGCACGTGGACGCCGCTCAACTTCCCAACATGCATCTCACGGCCGGCCATCACCCGCTGCCCGATCAGCAGAAAGGCCACGCCGATCACGCCGCCAAAGATCAGCGGAACCCACTGACCCTTGTCGATCGGCTCGATAATCAGCCCGATCGATGCTGCCGTCATCACGCCCGCAGCGATACCCCACAGCAGCGGGCGCCAGCGCTCTGTGCGCTCAGGGCCAAGCCAGGCGACGGGGAGCGCGCCAAGGCCGGTCGCCAGCGCAGTTATGCAGGCCAGCAGGAAAACGGTAAGCAATTCCATCGGCGCAGATTACGGCAGCACACGGCGCGAGCCTGAGT
>JAEMTR010000112.1 GCA_016462245.1 Solirubrobacteraceae bacterium | reverse complement strand
GCGCACCCGTTTATCCCGTTCGTGACTGAGCAGCTTTGGGAGTCGGTGCCGGGGGCCGAGGGGCTGCTGATCGGCGCGCCGTTCCCGCTCGCCGACGAGGCGCTGATTGACGCCGCAGCCGAACAGCGCGTAAGCGACCTAATCGTTGCCGTTACGGCGCTTCGCTCATGGCGCAGCGGCGCCAATGTGAAGCCCGGAGCGCAGCTCGGAGCGAAGATTGACTCGGCCGCCTTGGACGCTGATGGCGCGCTGATCGCGCGCCTGGCGCGGCTCGACATCGCCGCCTTCGACGGCGATCTCACCGACAGCATCGCTGTTCCCGGCGGAACGATCGAGATCAGCGCCGGCGACGCTATCGACCTTGAGGCCCAGCAGCGCGAGCGCGCTCAGCGACGCTCTGCTCTCGAAGGCGAGATTGAGCGCGCAGAGAGCAAGCTTTCGAACGAGGCTTTCGTAGCCAAGGCGCCGGCCGAGCTGGTCGCCGGCGAGCAGGCCAAGCTCGAGCGACTGCGCGAAGAGCTTGCCGCGCTCGGCGCCTAACCGGGGGCCCTGCGTGGACGCACCTGAGGACCGAGCAGCAGACTGGACCGCCGCCGAGGCTGAGCGCTGGCTGCTTGAGCTAGAGCTCTTCGGGATCGACTTCGGGCTGCGGCGAATCGAGCTGCTGCTCGAGGCGATCGGCTCGCCGCAGCGGCTGCCGGCGCTGATCCACGTGGTTGGCTCAAACGGCAAGTCGTCGGTAACGCGGATGGTTGCGGCAATCCTCGGTGAACACGGGCTCAGCGTCGGCGCTTACCTCTCGCCACACTTTGTTTCGTTCACCGAGCGCGTGCTGGTCGACGGCGCCCCATGCGATCCGCAGCAGTTTGCCGGCGCCGCTCAGCTTGTGAAGACGGCTGCTGCCCAGCTCGAGCTGGCCGAGCCCGAGCTGGGCCCGCTGACGCAGTTTGAAGCGCTGACTGCGATCGCCTTCCTCGTGATGAACGGAGCAGGCGTCGGCGCTGCCGTGATCGAGGCCGGGCTCGGAGGGCGCTTGGACGCGACCAACGTGATCGACTCGGCTGTGCAGGTGTGCACAGGAATTTCGCTCGAACACACCGCCGTCTTAGGCGACACGATCGACGCGATCGCGCGCGAGAAGCTCGACGTCGTGCGCCCCGGCGGCGTCCTGATTGTGCCCGCTGATCTCGACCCGGCCGCGCTCTCCGTGGCCCTTGAGCGCTGCTCTGAGCAAGGCGCGCGGCTCGTTGTCGCGGGCCGTGATGCGCCAGCGAAACTGGCCGTCGGGGGTGATTTCCAGCCGGCAAACTTCGCCCTTGCCGCCGCTGCGGCCCACGCCCTGCTCGGGTCGCTCGACGGCGCGGCGGTCGAGCGGGCGGCGGCGGGGCTTGTGATTCCAGGCCGCTATGAGCACGCCGGCAGCGACCCGACGACGATCTTCGACGGCGCCCACAACAGTGCTGGTGCTGAGGCATTATGTCGCTCTCTGCAGGCTGAGGCTCGCGCCGGCGCAACCGTCGGTTGTCTTTCCGTCCTAGACGACAAGGACGCTGAAGCGATGCTGAATGCTCTCGGAGCGTGCTCAGACGAGCTGATCTTCACGCGCGCGACGCACCCGCGGGCGCTCGATCCTGCCGTGCTCGTGGCGATCAACGAGCGGCTCGGTGGCCCGCCCGGCCGCGTCATCGAGGCGCCGCATGAGGCGCTCGCCGAGGCGCGCTCAGCTGCCGGCAGCGACGGGCTCGTTTTCGTCGCCGGTTCGCTCTATCTGATCGCCGACCTAAAGCGTGGGCCAGAGGAAGCGGGGGGTTCAACTCTATGAATGAGAACGGTCCATCGGTGGTCGTGATGGTCGTGACCGTCGCGGTGCTCGTGTCGGCAGTGATTCTCGTCTTCTTCGGCGTTGGCTACCTCTTAGGCAAGGTTTTCCTCTAGCTCACGACCGAAGTGATCAGCACCCGCAAGCGTTGGCAGGCTTTGGCCGGTTGATGGCGAACAGTGCTCTACGATCTGACTGCCACGATGACTCTTCCACTAGCAATATTCGGCCTCGACGGCCTCTTTAACATGGTCGCGCAGCTGATTGTGCTGGCCGCAATCGTGATCTGGCTTGCGCTCGTCTGGTACACCTTCACCGACGCTCGCCGCCGCCTCGAAGACAAGATGCTGATCCGCTCGGCTACCGCCGCGGCGCTGATCTTCCCGCTCGTTGGAACCGTCGTTTACGTGATCGTTCGCCCGCCTGAGTACATCGAAGATCGGATCGAACGTGAGCTTGAGATGGAAGCCGCCGCCGCTCGCCTAGCCTCGTCCGATTACCAAGCCTGCCCGCACTGCGAAGAGATCGTCGGCGGCCAATTCCTGCGCTGTCCACACTGCATGCGCAAGCTGCGCGACGCCTGCGTTGCTTGCGCCAAGCCGCTCGATCCAGACTGGCTTCTGTGCCCCTACTGCGAGTCCGAGATCGAGGGCGTCACGCCGGCTCGCAAGCCGCGACTGGGCCGCAGCCGCGACGTCGAGGAGGCGCCGGTGGAGTACGAAGAGGAATACGTCGAGGACGAGGTCGCAGAGTTTGAAGAGTTCGATCTCGATACCGTCACGGAAGAATCCACAGCGCCGGTCGTGGCTGAAGAGCCCGACGAGACGCGCTAACTAACCGAAAGCAGAGAGCCTGATGGAACGGACACTGATCCTTGTAAAGCCGGACGCATTTGCCCGCAACCTCAGCGGCGAGATCATCGCCCGCTTCGAGCGCAAAGGACTGCAGCTAGTCGCAATGAAGATGATGACTGCCAGCCGCGAGCTGGCTGAAGCTCACTACGCCGAGCACGCCGAGCGCCCCTTCTTCGGCGAACTCGTCGACTTCATTACCAGCGGCCCGCTGGTAGCGATGATCCTCGAAGGCGACCACGCAGTAACGGCAGCGCGGCAGGTGATCGGCGCGACCGACCCGATCGAAGCGACGATGGGCTCGATCCGAGCCGACTACGCGCTTGAGGTTGGTCGCAACATGGTGCACGGCTCAGACTCCGACGAGTCGGCTGCACGTGAAGCAGCGCTCTTCTTCCCCGAGCTTGGCTGACACGCCCGCTCCACTGGTTTGGAATCCGGCCTGGCGGCTGGTGCTGGCCTCTGCGTCGCCACAGCGCAGCGAGATCCTCAGCGGGCTAGGAATCGATTTTGACGCGCGTCCGACTGCCGCGGACGAGCTTTCGGAGGGAGACCCGGCCGAGGTGGCGCTGGCCAACGCCCTCACTAAGGCCGAAGCCGGGCGCGCGGCGCTCAGCGCTGAGGAGCGCGCGAGCTCTGTCGTCCTCGGCGCAGACACCGTCGTTGCGCTCGGCGAGACGATCTACGGCAAGCCGGCCGACGCCGAGCAGGCGCGGCGCTACCTGACCGAACTCTCCAGCAGCGCCCACGAGGTGATCGGTGGCATCGCACTGATTGACGTAGAGGGGGTCAGGCGCACCGCGCTCGCAAGGACCGAGGTTGAGTTCCTCCCACTGACCGCCGAGCAGGTCACAGCGCAGATCAATCTGGACGAGTGGCAAGAGCGCGCTGGCGGTTACGCAATACAGCTCTCCGGCGACCAGATGGTGGCGCGAATGGGGGACGACCGACTGAACGTTGTAGGGCTCTCACTCGACGCTCTGGGTGGCCTTGTGCAAGGACTCTTGCCCACTGGAAGCGCATCCCCCAATCGCTACACTGATTGAACACGTGGACCGTCGGTTATTCCCTCAAGGAATCGCTTTCCGCCCACGTTTTTCTGTCCATGGGCGTCCTTAGCTACTTGACTGGAATGGGCGGCCGCGACATGGCCGTCGATCTTGGCACGGCCAACACGCTGGTTTATGTGCGCGGTAGGGGCATTGTGCTCTCTGAGCCGAGCGTTGTTGCGATCGACGCTCGCAGCGGCGAAGTTCACGCCGTCGGCGTTGAAGCAAAACGGATGCTCGGGCGTACGCCAGGGACGATTCAGGCGATCCGCCCTCTGAAGGACGGCGTGATCGCCGACTTCGACGTGACCGAAGCGATGCTGCGCCACTTCATTCAGAAGGTCCATCAGGGCCGCTGGGCGCACCCACGCGTAGTCGTCTGTGTTCCCTCCGGCGTGACCGGCGTTGAGAAGCGCGCAGTCGAAGAGGCTTGCCTCTCGGCCGGCGCCCGCCAGGCCTACCTGATTGAGGAGCCGATGGCTGCCGCGATCGGCGCCGGCCTGCCGATCGGAGAGCCGACCGGTTCGATGATCGTCGACATCGGCGGCGGCACCAGCGAGGTCGCCGTGATTTCGCTCGGAGGGATTGTCGTCTCCCGCTCAATTAGAATTGGTGGAGATGAACTCGACGAAGCGATCATCAATTACGCCAAACGTGAGTACAAGCTCTTGATCGGGCAGCAGACCGCTGAGGAACTGAAGCTTGAGATTGGCTCGGCATTCCCAATGGCCGAGGAGTTTCAGGCCGAGATTCGCGGCCGTGACCTCGTAAGCGGGCTACCAAAGACGGTCGCGCTCAGCAGTGAAGAGGTTCGCGGCGCAATCGAGGAGCCGCTCGTTCAGATCCTCGCTGCAATCAAGGAGACGCTCGACAGCACGCCGCCGGAGCTCTCCTCCGACATCATGGATCGCGGCATCATGCTGGCTGGCGGCGGCGCCTTGCTGCGCGGCCTTGACGAGCGCCTGCGCAGCGAAACTCACATGCCAGCGCACCTCGCCGAATCACCCCTGACTTGTGTTGCCGTGGGCTCAGGTCGCTCACTGGAAGAATTTGAAGCGATTCACAAAACTAACCGCTCAGCAAGGAAGCGTCGTAGGCGTTAAGCGCCGCAGCTACGACAAACGCTCATGCCTTGCGTAACCAACATTTTGAGATGTACGACCGGACTATTCGTCGGCGGCGGTTAACGCTAGCGGCGCTACTGGCGTGCTCGCTGCTGCTGCTGACCGTCTACTTCGGCGAGTCAAATGGTGGCGCGCTTCACAACGTCCAGCGCGGCGTCTTTAGCGT
>JAEMTR010000111.1 GCA_016462245.1 Solirubrobacteraceae bacterium | reverse complement strand
ATCGCATTCGTGATCACCTTGATCGTCTGCCCTTGCCCGAGCGCGCCGCAGTGAACCGTCTTGGCTCCGAGTACGGCGAAGATTGGATCGGCGCGCTGAAGGTCGGCTTCAGTGCCGCCGGCCATGATCGTCAGCGTTCCCGCCTCAGCTCCAGGGGACGAGCCGGTGACGGGGGCGTCGACGAAGGCGATCCCGTGCTCACCGAGCCGCTCGCCGAGGCTGCGCGTCATCTCAGGCGAGATCGTCGACATGTCGATGCAGAGCATTCCCGCTCGCGCCCCGGGGACGATGCCCTGCTCGCCGAAGAGGATTTCTTCGACCTGCTCTCCGTCAACGACGATCTTGATCACTACGTCACTCACCGCCGCCAGCTCGGCCGGGGTTGCGGCGACGCTGACGCCGTGTTCGGCGGCAAACGCCTCGGCCGTTGCGGCGGTGCGGTTCCAAACCGTCAGCTCGTAGCCTGCCGCGACGAGGTTGGCGGCCATCCGCGAGCCCATAATCCCGAGCCCAATGAAGCCGACCCGCTCGCGCGCCATCAGGCGACCAGTTCACTGACGGCTTCAGCGAAGAGCTCGGTGTGGCGATCAACGTCTGCGGCCGTCGTCTGCGGCGCAATTAGCGCCATGTTGTGGAACGGCGTGATGATCACGCCACGGTTCAGCGCGTGGAGGTGGAGAAAGCTCTCCAGCTCAGTGTCGTGTGATGCGTGGGCAACGGTTCCGTTGCGGGCCGGCTCGGGAAGGAACTGATATTCGGCGCGGCAGCCGAGCTGGGTCACGTTCCACGGCAGGCCGTAAGAGTCGATCGTCTGCTGCACGCCCGCGGCGAGGCGCGCGGCGAGCGGGATCGTATGAGCGAAGCAATCCTCGTCCAGCGTTGAGGAGAGCGTTGCCGCCATCGCGGCGCTCGAGAGCGCGTTGCCGGCCAGCGTTCCGCCGATGCCGCCGGTGTCCTCGTAGTCTGCATCATCTTGAGCAAAGATCTGCTCCAGCACACTGTCGCTGACGCCGAGCGCGCCGCAGGGAACGCCGCCGCCGATCGACTTTCCGATCGTGACGAGGTCAGGGTCTAGGTTCCAGGCCGTCGTGCAGCCGCCGGGTCCGGCCGAGAAGGTGTGCGTCTCATCGATCAGCAATAGCGTGCCGTACTCGCGCGTCAGTTCGCGCAGGGCCTCCATGTAGCCGTCGTCCGGGAGGATGATCCCCATGTTCGTCATCGCCGGCTCGGCCAGCACAATCGCGATCTGCTCCGTCGCCAGCGCCTCTTCCAGCGCAGCGAGATCGTTGAACTCGACTGCGACCGTCGTGGCAGCAAGCTCAACGGGCGCGCCGACGTTGCCTTCGCGCGCAGTGGTAACGCCGCCGCTGCTGACAGCGAAAGCCTCATCGACCGAGCCGTGATAGCAGTAGTTGTAAACCAGCACCTTCGGCCTGCCTGTGATCTGGCGGGCAACGCGCAGCGCCGCCCGGTTGGCGTCGGTTGCCGAGAGCGTGAACAGCCAATGGCCAAGCTTGAAGCGGCGCGAAAGTTCCTCACCAACCCAGACGGCATCCTCGGTCGGCAGCATCATCGTGATTCCGTTGGCTCCCTGAGCGGCGACTGCAGCGGCGGTGGCAGCGGGCGAATGGCCGGCCATCGCGCCGCTGTCGCCGAGCGCAAGGTCGATGTACTCGTTTCCGTCAACGTCAACGATCCGCGCCCGATCAGCTTCGGCGGCGAAGACCGGGTGGCCGCCAGCCCAAAGCATCATCCACGGCATCGGAACGCCGCCGACGAGCGAACCCTGCGCCCGCTCGTAGAGCTCGCGCGAGCGCTGGTGGTTGGCAGCAAAGCCTTCGAGCTCGAGCGCTAGTAGCGCGCCGAGCCGGTCGCGGTCGATTGTCGTTGAGCTCTTTGTGGCCATCGCTGCAGAGAGTATCTGCGCCAGCAGCTGGGGGCTAGCGGCCGGCGCTGGCGAGCGGGGCGAGCGTCGAGCCGCCTGAAACTGAGTAAAGCGAAACTTTGGCGCTGCTGCCACGCAGGCTCTGCGGTGGCAGAACGATGCCGAAAGCCCCACCGCCAGGAGTGTTGTAGGCCTCTCCGACGGCGACGATCTTGCCGTCGACTGCGGCGGCCAGTGGCGTGCCCGGCGCCAGCCCCGAGGTATTGCCGACGAAGTAGATCTGCACGACGGCGCTTTTGTGCGGGATATTCGAATAGAGGTTGCCGAACTTGACCGTCGCGCGGGCGCTCGTGGTTGTCTTCCCAAGCGCAGAAACCTGCTGGCCGATCAAGTTCGGATTGGGCCCGAGCCGGTAGAGCGCATCTTGGCCGCTGGGGAAGGTTGCAGACCATTCGCGCGCCAACTGGTCGCGCCGCGCCATCAGATCTGCCGATGGGGCCGTCACTCGCGCAGCTTGGCGCCCGTTGCGGACCGCCACTTCGCTCGTTGGCTGTGGGTCATTGAAGGGAACGCCATCAAACTTGAGGTTCTGACCGGTCTTCGTGACGGCGGCGATCGTTGGTGCGACGTCGACGTTGCGCGTCGGGGCCGTGCTGACGATGCCTTTCGTCTGGCCTGGGTATTTGACGAACATCGGCTGGTTTGCGATTTCAGCGAGAGTCGCTTTTGTTACCGGTCGGCGCGAGCCACCAGGGCGGAAGCTGACGCCGTGATCGGCGGTGATGATGAACAGCGAGCGGTCCCAGATGCCGGCCTTTTTCATCCGCTCGACGATGCTTGCGACGATCTTGTCGGTGTACTGAGTCTGCAGAATGAAGCGTTGGAGGGCCACGTTGGTGAGATATTTGTTGGTCGTCCAGTTGATGCCTTCTAGGCCTGGGGCATCGCTACCGTTGGGGTAATACTGGTCGCCGGTCGGGCCAAAGCGCCAAGGCACATGCGGCATCAGCATGTGCATTACATAGAGCGGTGGTTTACCGGCGCCGGTGATCGAGTTTTGTAGCCCAGCAATCTGGCGCAGACCGTTGTTGTTGGTGGCGGCGCCGGGCACTTCGGCGATCGGCGGCGTGTTCTCAAAACGCGCGTTGGCGTTGGCGTTCTTCTTATCGTTGCTGTCAAGCTCAGCTGCCTGCGCAGGTGAGAAATCACCGTAGGTAGCGTCGATCGATGGCAGCTGATCGGCGAGCGACTTTGGTAACACGGTGCGGCCGGTCACGACAGAAAGGTCGCTGTAGAGCGCCTGCAGCCGCGTAACGGCAGTTTCGCTTTGCTTTGGGGCACAGAGCGCCGGCGGGCAGATGTGCGTGATCGCTTCAACGTTCCCAATTCTGTGGCTGGCCGCGAGCATCGTGTAAATGTTGTCGCGGTAGAGCTCATTGACCTGCGCGGCGGAGAGTTTGCGCAGATCGTCCGGCGGCGTTTTGCCGGTAAGGATCGCCGGAACGGCAGAGAAGGTTGAGTCGCTGACGGTGGTGTTGTTCTTGTACCAAGTTGAGGTCGCTGCGAGCTTCGCAAAGTTGGGAAAACGCTCAGCGTTGATCGAGGTGTCGGCATTCATCAGCACGGCGTTTGGCAGCTCGTCAAAAATAACCAACACAACGGGGGTCGAATTACCCGACTCGCCGGGGTTGTCAGAGGAGCCGGAGCCCTCGGTGCTCGGCATCAAAATGTTTGAAATAGGAGCCGTGAAAAGAAAGAGCGCGAGGAAGATGAAGGGCGCCGGCGTCAGCACCGTGAGGAAGCTGCGCATGCCCGCCGTTCGAAGGAAGGCCCAGCCAACGAGGGCGCCGATAAGCAGCGCGATTGCGATTACTGGCAGCGCGCTAGCGAAGATCCCTTTGATGAACTGCATTGCAAGCAGCGCCGCGAGCAGAGCTATGAAAAGTACGTGCAGCTGCCTGGCGGCCTTGCTCGACGCCGCACTGACAGCCAGCTCCACAAGCGTCAGCACCAGTGGTGGAATGAAGGTCAGCCCGATCGCGAAGATCAAAATGTCGCTTGGGGTATTACCTCTTGCGACGAAGAATGCCTCGTCGCTTCCAAGTACGTCAAAGAGCGGGCGAACCAGCCCGAGCGACCAGAGTGCAGCCAGCTGTAGCCCGAGGACCCACCACGCAGGCCACTTCAACTCTGCTGCTGGCTCGGCGGCTGGCCCGGGAGCCGCCTCTTCGTCGCTCAATTCAGGACTGCGGAGTTTCGCGCTTGGCAGCAGCGTCGACTGCCGCTGTCGTCACGCTTGGAGCTTCGTCGTCGCCGCGACCGAAGATGCCTTTGATGCGCTTCCAGTACATCTTCATTGCAACGCCCGCGGCGGCAAAGCCACCGATCAGCAGCTGAATAATCATCGAGCCGCTGCCAGCGTCGAGGTAAGCGAGGGTGGTCTGAATGCTGGTCATAAGGAGGGTCTCCTAAGTCGGGTAAAACGCGGGCAAAAGACCCTGCGCGAATGATCACTGATTTTAAGAGGTTACCGGATTGTTATCAAGAATCCTGCAGTTGGCCGAAAGACCGGCCAGTTTGCGCTCAACCGGTGACACGCTTCAGCCCTTTAGCAGCACCCAGACAAGCGTCGCTGCGAAGGCGATTTGCCCGAAAGTAAGGGCGATTCCGAGGCTCGCGGCGCCAAGCAGAAGTGCGATCAAAGTGCCGAATGTGAATGCAGCGATCATTGCCGCCAGTTGAACGGGGTGTGAATGGATCATGCGGCGGCGCTGATCCCGTTGCGCTCGGCGACGAGCCTGACGATGTCGCCGATGATCGAAGTGATCTCAAAATCCTTCGGCGTGTAGACGCCAGCCACGCCGGCCGCCGTCAGTTCCGCGAGGTCGGCGTCGGGGATGATTCCGCCGACGACAACCGGGGCATCAACGCCCAATTCAGCCATGTCGTTGATCACTGCTGGGATCAGATCGCGGTGTGAGCCGGAGAGGATCGAAAGGCCAACGACGTCGACGTCCTCCTGCATCGCGCTGGTCGCGATCTGCTCTGGGCTGAGGCGAATTCCTTCGTAGATCACTTCCATCCCCGCGTCGCGGGCGCGGACGGCGATCTGCTCGGCGCCGTTGGAGTGCCCGTCGAGGCCGGGCTTGCCGACGAGGATCTTGATCCGGCGGCCGAGCGCCTC
>JAEMTR010000110.1 GCA_016462245.1 Solirubrobacteraceae bacterium | reverse complement strand
TAAACGACCGAGGAGATTTCCGTGACCCGACGTATCCCGTTTGTCCTTGTCCTTGTAGCCGCAGCGATGGCCATCCCCGCTTCGACAGCCTCGGCTGCCGGCGGCGACGTCAAAGTGATGAGCCGCAACATCTACCTTGGCGCCGACATCATCAGCCTCGCAACCGCTCCCAACCTAGACGCCTTCAAGGTCAACGCGGAAGCGATGTACGGCATTGTCAAAGCGACCGATTTCCCTGCCCGCGCAGTTGGGCTGGCGGCTGAGATCAAGGCCAATAGGCCTGAGCTGATTGGCCTTCAAGAGGCCGCCACTTGGAGCAGCGGGCCGGCCGGCGACCCTGCCGCGGCAACGAAAGTTGATTACGACTTCACGAAGCTGCTGCTGGCGGCGTTGAAGAAGCAGGGTCTGAAGTACAGCGTTCTCGTCGATCAGACTGAGTTTGATTTTGAGGCACCGACGATGACGCAGGATGTCCGCCTGACGATGCACGACGTGATCCTCGTCTGCGGCGATTCGAAGATCAAGATCGGCAAAACTTCCAAGTCGCGCTACAAGGCGCTTGTCGAGATCCCAACGGAGGCCGGTTTGGCGAAGGTCTACCGCGGCTGGACTGCGGTTGATGCCTCGGTCGGCGGCCGCTCGTTCAAGTTCGTCAACACGCACCTTGAGGCCTATGGCGATGGTGTCCGTGAGTCGCAGGCGAAGGAGCTGTTCGCCGCAGGTGGACCGCTATCAAACAAGACGAAGCCGGCGATTCTGCTCGGCGACCTCAATAGCGACCCAAGCGTCAACGACGCTTCAGCCGACGCCTACAAGGTCTTTACCGGCGCCGGTATGAAGGACGTTTACGGCACGAAGCGCGTTCAGACCTTCGGCATGGATGAGAAGCTGATCGATCCGAAGCCGACCAGCAACGTCTGGATCGACCATATTTTCTACAGCCCGAGCAAGAACTTCAGCGTTGTAAGCAAGGGAATCGTCGGAACGAAGCCGTTCCGCAAGGTCGCGCCGCTCTGGGCTTCGGACCACATGGGCGTCGTCGCGAAACTGCGCGTCAAGTAAGCAAGCTGCTTTCCAGCGGCCCGCGCTACTGGGCTTCGGCCGGGCGCGGGTCGTTGCGGAAAGCCCAGTAGTTGAGAGCCACTAGCGCTAAGGCGAGCGTCCCGACGCCGACGCGCCAGTCGCTTGGCGTTGCAAGCCAGGCCAGCAGGCCGATCACGATCGCTACCGCTGCGATGAGGCCAAGTCGCGCGGCGCCGGCGCGCGCACCGACTGCGTCCGCAGTAATTCGCATCATCGCGATCAGGGCTATCGCCACACCAATCCCGCCCGATGCGACCATCGCGATCCAGTCTTCAAATTGATGGCTGTCGTTCGGAGCTATGTACCAGACCAGCCCAACGCTGCAGATCAGCAGCGTGATCGCGAACAGGTAATGCCAGAGCATCCAGGCTCGCAGGCGGGCGGCTCTTTCCGGCATTGGCCGTGACATCACCTCACGGTCGTAGATCGTCCAAAGCGTCCAGCTGATCACCGCGACGAACGCCAATTGCAGTAGGTGAGCTTCTTTGACGTTGTCCTCGTGGACGGTAACCACGGTCTTAACGAAGACGTCGCCGATCAGAATCAGCACGAAGAGTCCAAGCCGCTCGGAGAGGTGTTCGCTGTTGAGCGGGAAGCGCTCCAAGATCTTCGGCATCGCGGGGCCAAAGTCGATCACGAAGATCGCGACGATTGCGAGGATCCAGAGCACCGGCGCCAGCGGCTGCGGGCTGAGCGCCGAGGCGATGAACAGAACAAAGCCAACGAGGCTGGCGTTGCGCCGGGCGCGCGCTACTTCCACCAGCTGCGGCTGCCACCTTCCTCCAAGCTCGTAGATCAGAGCGCAGGAGAGCGCCAGCGCAGCGGCTGCGTAACCGAGCTCACCACCGAGCGCGGCGAGCTGCAGCTCTGAAGTTTCGAGCAGCGATACGGCGACCACGCCGACCAGCTGCAGCAGGAAGGCGGTGCGCAGCGCCGCCGGCAGGAGCTTGCCGCTGAAGCTGGCGGCGAACGGATTGCCGAAACGGTTGAAGAAGAGAGCTGTCTGCTCCCACGCCCACATGATCAAAGTGAGCTTCAGCGCCAGCATCAGTGCTGATTCCAAGTTTGGGTCCTTGCCAAAGTCAACGCCGAAGCTGAGGAAGGCCCCGATCAGAACAAGGTCGTAGAAGAGCTCCGCTCGTGACGGTTGTGATGAGGCAGGCATTGACATGCCGCGCAGTCTCGCAGCTAGCGGCCCGGTCAGTCGGCGGCGCGCGCGGTTGCCACCGACGCTGCCAGCTCGTCGAACTCGGTTGGCCCGAGCACGATCATGATCTGCTCGTCAACGCCGTCGGTCTCTTTCAGTAGCTCGAGCGCTGCCTCATCAACGCGGTCGAAGCGGGCGTCGTCCCAGCGACGCCCGTCACCGACGATCACTCCTTCAATCTCGAAGTGGGCGACCGGGGTGACTCCGGTGGGGTCGGCGGCGGGCCGCTGCCCCTCAGCGAAGCGCCGCACGCGCAGCACGTGGGCGCCGCCGTCGGGCAGCTCACTGGCGTGGACTGGGTGCCCGGCGAAGACGATCGTTGAAGCCATCCCGGCGTCCTTGTGCGCGTGGAGCTCGAGGAAGTCTTCGCGGCGCTGCATCTCAAAGAACTTCGCGCGACTGGGGTAGCGGACGATTGCAACCCGGTCGTAAGCCGGCGTGCCGAGCGGCTGTGCGATCACGTTGGCGGAGAAGGCAGGCATCGCCCCAATCTCAGCCAGCGGGCCAAGCGGCGCGTAGGCGTCGTCGGCCTCGCGGCCGGTCAGCGTCGTTTCGCGGCCGTCGGCGTAGTCGGCGAGCTCGCGGTAATCCATCAGGTTGACGGCCCAGAACGGACCGTCCTGTTCGGCTGGCAGCTCGAGCCAGCTACCGATCATCTCCCAGTTTGGTGTGCCGTAGCGCGGTGTTGATGTGCCTGACATTTTAGTGTCCTTTCGGGTTATCGACAGCCAACTGGCGATAACCGTGACAGTTTCTGGTTCGCGGCGTAGTCAGCTGATGCGGCGCTTGAAGTCGGCCGGCGCAGGTAAGATCGGCGCCGATGATTGGCTCTCGGCGACAGTCTTCTTGGGTAGTGCTGCTGGCAGCGATGCTGATCGCGGCCGGCGCGTTTGCGATTCAGTCGGCGCAGTCGGCGCGCGCGGTTGGGGCCGGTCGCTCTGCGGCCCCGCAGCCGCAGCTAACTGGCTGCGTCCCTAAGGGGGCGCGCTTCCGCGAGAGCGGCTGGCGCGGACGGCGCTGGGTTGCGCTGACTTTCGACGGCGGCCCGACGTCGCAGTACACCTCGAAGGTGCTGGCGCAGCTTCGCAAAGCAAAGGTCCACGTCACCTTTTTCATCCGCGGGCAGTTCATTGACGGCCACACCGCGCTGCTGCGCAAGGAGCTCGCTGAAGGGCACGAACTCGCCAACCACTCCTACAGCCATCCGCACTTCCCTGGCAGCTACGAGATCAGTCGCACTACGAAGCTGATTCGCGACGCGACCGGTTACAGGCCCTGTCTCTTCCGCGCTCCGTACGGGTCGGTTGATGACGCTCTATTTAGCCGCGTTCGCCGCCAGCGCATGCTCACGATCGGCTGGGATGTTGATTCTTGGGACAGCCTCTACGACAACGTCAGCAAGTCGACTATTTACAGCCGCGTCGTCAACGGCGCCAGGCCCGGTTCGATCATCCTGATGCACGACGGCGAGGGTTCTCACCAAGGAACGCTGCAGGCGCTCGGGCCAATTCTGCGGAACCTAAAGCGGCGCCACCTGCAGGTAGTGCCGGTCTCGAAACTGCTCGGGCTGCGCCAGCGCACAGGTGGCTGACGATCTCGCGGGCCCGCAACGGAGAGCGGCGCCCAGTTGGGCGCCGCTCAGGGGGTCTTCTTGGTAGCCGCTCACGCGGCGTCGTCGCCTAGCGGCCTCGGCCGCCTCGACCTCGATCGCCTCGGCGATCGTCACCTTGCTCGTCACGGTTCTCTTGCGTGCGAGGGCCGTCTTCTTGCTCGGGGCGATCGTCGCCGCGCGGGCCGCGGCCATTCTCGCCAGCAAATACGCCGGTGCTGAGGCGGAGCGCAAGCGTCGTGCCGTCGGCGCCTGAGACCGTCTTGGCCTTGATCGCGTCGCCAACCTTGAGGTCGGCGAGCGTTCCGGTTGGGGTGCCGTCGGCTGCTGGGATCCGCAGCTTCGTCGACGCGTTGACGGTGACCGTCTTCGTCGTCGCGTCGGCCAGCGTGATCGTCACCGAGTCGGCGCCGACTGCGGCAACCGTTCCGGCGACCTTCGTGCCCTTGGCCTCAACTTTGACGCTCAGCGCCAGGGTTGGGTCGGTAGCTGACATGTAGGCCTCAACCTTGTCAGCGACGAGGATGTCGGCGAGCGTGATCTTGCCGCTGCCGTCACGGTCTGGAGTGCGCAGCTCGGTCTCTGCGTTGACGTTCACAGTTGCGCTCGTTCCGTCTTCTTTCGTGACGGTCAGCGACGTTGCGCCGACTGCGCTGACTGCGCCTTCGATCTCTTCACCTTCCTGGTACTCACGCTTGACCACGATGCCGACGGCGAGCGTCGGGTCGGTCGGTGAGGTGCGGGCGCCAACCTTGTCGCCAGCCTTTAGGTCGGCGAGCGTCACTGTGCCGCTGCCGTCGGTGTCCGGAATACGCAGCTTCGTCTCGGCGTTGACGGTCAGCTTGGCGGTCGTGCCGTCAGCCTTCGTGATCGTCACCGAGTCGCTGCCGACAGAGGCAACTGCGCCGCGAATCTGATTGGCATGCGCGGGGCAAGGGTCGGTGCCGGCGGCCACTTCGCGGCCATCGTTGACGCCATCGGCGTCGCTGTCTTTGACCAGCGGGTTGGTGCCGAGGCGAACTTCGACGCCGTCCTTGAGCTTGTCGCGGTCGGTGTCGGCGCGGCGAGCGTTTGTGCCAAGCCGCTTCTCGACCTTGTTCGAGAGGCCGTCGCGGTCGGGGTCGGTCTTGGAAGCTTTGGCAGCGATCGCGCTTGCTGGCAGTGAGGCGATTAGCCCTACTGCGGCGATTGCTGCTGT
>JAEMTR010000109.1 GCA_016462245.1 Solirubrobacteraceae bacterium | reverse complement strand
CTACAAAAATGAGCGTATTCGGGTCATTGATGTCGCGGTGAAGGACGTACGAGAGGCAGCCTTCCTCGTCGTGCGTGGCTTCAATAACGGGCGTCAGCTCGGCGACCGCTTCGTCAACTTTTCCGTCTTGGATCTTCAGCGTTGCGACTACGAGGATTGTGCTCATAGCTGGCAGCCTACTGCTAATGCGATTAGCAATAAGGCCCGCCACGTGGTACTAAACACCTATGAAAACTCCCGTCATCGCCTCTAACCACTCATCTTCCAAGCCAGGCCGCTCGCGCACCACGCTGATGCTCGCGGCAATCGCAGCGCTTGCCGTCAGCTTCGCGCTGCTCGTCAGCGGCTGCGGCGACACAACCGCGACGGTTCCCAACACCGTCAACCAGACGCTCGCCGTAGGCCAGCAGATGCTCGGCGACAAGGGCTTCAAGTCGACCGTCAAGCGCGTCACCGACAAGCAAGGCAAGGACGAAATCCTTAGCCAAGATCCTGTCGGCGGCACCGAGCAGAGCACCAGCGATGCAGTTGCGCTGACTGTCTCCAACGGCCCCGGCGACGGAATTGTCCCCAATGTGGCCGGTGACCCCGCCGACCGCGCCGAGCAGCAGATCCGCGATGCTGGTTTCAAGCCAGTGGTCGTCGAGGTTTACAGCTCCGCCCATCAGGCCGGATTTGCCGTTGGTACTACCCCTACTTCCGGCAGCGACGTTGAGAAGGACACCAAAGTCACGCTGAAGATCTCGAAGGGCGCCCAGCAGGTGAAGGTTCCCAACGTGGTTGGCCTAACCGAGGGAAGCGCCGACACGGCGCTGACGAACGCCGGCTTCCGCGTTGACCACAGCTACCAGGTGTCAAGCAAGAGCCCAGGCAAAGTTCTGGCGCAAGATCCCAGCAGCGGCGGAAGCGCCAGCATCGGATCGAGCGTTCAGATAACGATCGATCAAGCACCGAAGAAGGTCACGGTTCCTAACGCTGTCGGGCAGACGCAATCACAAGGCGACAGGACACTGCAGAACGCTGGCCTTGACGCCGTCTACGCGACGCGGATCGTCACCAACCGCTCGCAGGATGGGATTGTGCTGGCGATGTCGCCGGGTTCCGGCAGCAAGGTGCTGCAGGGCACCAACGTTGCGCTGACAATCGGCAAGTACAACCAGCCAACCCCGCCGGTTCCGCCGGTTCCGCCACCAGGGCCAAGCTCGATCGTCAAGCAGTACAACCTGCAGGCCGATCAGACCAAGACCTACACGCTGACGTGGGGCGCGGGCACTTGCTCAGGAGGCAAGGGCAACGCAGTCCTACAAGGCAATGGCGGCGGCAGCGCTATGAGCGGAGCACAGATCACCGCTCAAGGGCAGCCGACCGACAACGCGTACTACGCGACAACAACAACATCCGACCTCACCAGCCCAGTAACACTGGTGATCACGATCACCTGCCTGGTTCAGTAACCAGCAGCTAAGCACGCAGCCTTCGGGCGTCGCGCGTGCGGTCAGCGGCAGTTAGCCTGCTGGCCGGCGCGCGACGACGAGCGTCAGCTCGGAGACCGCTTCGCCAACTTTTCCGTCCTGAATCTTTTGGGGTTGCGACTACGAGGATTGTGCTCATTCGGCAAGCCTTCATTCCCGGCTGCAATGGCCGCGGCCACCGCATTAAACGGATTCGCCTCGCTACGTGGTACTAAACACCTATGAAAACTCCCGTCATCGTCCCTAACCGGTCATATTCCAAGCCAGCCCGTTCGCGCACAGCGCTGATGCTCGCGGCAATCGCAGCGCTCGCCGTTAGCTTCGCGCTGCTCGTCAGCGGCTGCGGCGACTCGACGGAAGAGGTCCCCAACACCGTCAACCAGACGCTCGCCGTAGGCCAGCAGATGCTCGGCGACAAGGGCTTCAAGTCGACCGTCAAGCGCGTCACCGACAAGCAAGGCAAGGACGAAATCCTTAGCCAAGATCCTGTCGGCGGCACCGAGCAGAGCACCAGCGATGCAGTTGCGCTGACTGTCTCCAACGGCCCCGGCGACGGAATTGTCCCCAATGTGGCCGGTGACCCCGCCGACCGCGCCGAGCAGGAGATCCGTGAGGCCGGTTTCAGGGCAAAAATCGTTGAGGTTTACAGCTCCGCCCACGAGGCGGGCTTCGCTACTGGCACCACGCCAAGCTCTGGCAGCGATCTCGAGAAGAACACAAAAGTAACGCTGAAGATCTCGAAGGGTGCCCAGCAGGAGAAGGTTCCCAACGTGGTTGGCCTAACCGAGGGAAGCGCCGATACGGCGCTGGCGAACGCCGGTTTCCGCGTTGACCACAGCTACCAAGCGTCAAGCAAGAACCTAGGGAAAGTGCGGGCGCAAGATCCCAGTAGCGGCGTAAGCGCCACCGTTGGCTCCAGCGTCCAGGTCACGATCAATCAAGCACCGAAGAGGGTCAGGGTGCCTAATGTCGTCGGCCAGACTCAGGCACGGGGCGACAGGACACTCCAGAACGCAGGGTTTGACGCCGTCTACGCGACGAGAACTGTCACCAGGCGCTCGCAGAACGGGATTGTGCTGGCAATGTCACCGGGCGCCGGCAGCAGGGCGCTCGAGGGCACCAACGTCGCTCTGACAATCGGCAAGTTCAAGAGGCCGAGGCCGAGGCCGAGGCCGACGCCAACGCCAACGCCAACGCCGCCGAAGCCGAAGCCGGTTCCGCCGGGGCCAAGCTCGATCGTCAAGCAGTGGAACCTAGACGAGGATGAGACTAAGACCTACACCGTCACTTGGCGCGCAAGCCAGTGCCCAGGCGGCAACGGCAATGCGGTCCTCCAAGGCGAAGAAGGCGATAGCGAAGCACAGATAACCGCCCAGGGCGATGCAGACGGCCCGAGCTCGAACACCAACTCGTACTACGCCACGACCGAGACGTCCGACCTCACCGGCCCGGTAACGCTGGTGATCACGATCACCTGCCGAGTTCAGTAGTCAGCAGCTAAGCACGCAGCCTTCGGGCGTCGCGCGTGCGGTCAGCGGCAGTTAGCCTGCTGACCGGCGCGCGACGACGGGCGCCTCAGCCGCCGTTGCTGGCAGCTAGGTAACGGCGCGTCGGCTGGCCGCGCAGCGCGGTCGGTGCTGGCAGCGGCGTTCCCTTGGCGGTCGAACCGGCGACGGCAGAGAGCACCAACTTCGAAGCCTGAGCTCCACCGAGCGAAATCGTGTTTAGCGTCGAACCGGTGTCGAGCGTCTTGAACTTCCAGATCGGCCGATCGCCGCCGACGGCCTGAACGGTGACGCGGATCTTCGAGCCGGCACGGAAGGCGTGCGCGACAGGGAAGATCGGCACGCGTACGAGCGTAAACGCGCCGGCCGGAAGCGACGCCGCGTCCTTCTTCAGGTGCGTCGGGAACGGATCAACCGCCGTTGAGCGCTTGGCGTCGAGCTTGCGATGCGATGCGCGCAGCCAACCGTTCTGGATGTACGTCTCCTGGCCATCAGGGCGCACTTCGCTGATCGTGACCTGGAGGTCGGTGTCATTGGCGCTGCTCTTTAGATAGAGATCAAGACTTGAAGAGCCTGCGAGGATCATGTCCTTGCCCAGCGCCGCGGTCGTAAAGCCAACACCCTTGTCGGCAGCTAGCGGTGCCCAGTCGTAGCGCGGCTGAGCCTTCCAGTCGTCGCCTGCACCCTTGCCGTAAAGCGTCTGCAGCGGGCGAGCAGCCGGGTCGGCGGTGTAGCTGGCGCTGCTCGATGCGCTCGGCTTGGTCGGAGTTAACGCGCCACCAGCACCGAGGTAGTAGGTGGCTGGCTTGACCTCGCGGATCGGCCAAGCGTTGTAACCAAGCTCCCAAGTCGCGCCGATTGAACCGAGCCCTTGGGGCCCAGCGCCGTTATCCATCAAGAGGCGGACGCGCGGATCCTTCTTGAAGCGCGCCTTTGCCGCTGCCACGTTCGTCATCGAAGCGAAGCGCGACTGCAATACGGGCGCCGCAGGTGCGTCGGCAAGCAGCTTGTAGAGCTGATCGCCTAGCCCCAGAACGGTCGGTGAGATCTTCGGGATCCTGTCAGCGACGAAGAGGTTGAGGAAGTCAACCCATCGCGTGAACGTTGACGGCCCGAGCGAATCGGCGTGGACGCCGTTCTGCAGCGTTATCCAGACGTTCGGGTTCTTCGCCAGCAGGCCGAGGCTCTGGGCGAAGTGGCCGCCTGTCTGCTCGTCCTGGAACTGACCGATCAGGAAGGTCGGCACCTTGATCTTGCTCATCCAGGCTGCCGCCGAGCGCTGGTCAAACTCGCCCGGTGTGCGGAACGGGTTCGCGTCGATTACCTTGATGGCGTCGCGCGTCTGGAGGCGAAGCCTCTGGTTGGCGATGCAGTTCTTGTCACCAGCGGCGACGAGCGCCTTGGCCCAAGGCTGGCCGCCCTCCGGTGCCGGCTCAGCGTCGGACATCCGCTCTTTGACCCACGAGAGCGCGAAGCCGGTGTTGTTGATTCCACCCGGGTAACCGGTTGCCGTGTAGGTGTCGTCGGTAACAGACATCGGAGCGATCGCTGCGAGGTGCGGTGGCTGCGTGCCGGCCGTGAAGAGCTGCGTGATGCCGGAGAAGGAGATACCGCCCATCCCAACCTTGCCGCCCTTGACCCAAGACTGCGCACCGACCGTCTCAACGGCGTCGTAGCCGTCGAAGGTCGTTGGCAGGCCGAAGTGGTCGAAGGCGCCGCCGGAGCAGCCGGAGCCGCGCATCTGAACGCTGACGACAGCGAAGTCGAGCAGTGGCGCGATTAGAGAGCCGACCGCGGTTGAAGTGGCCGGTGCGAGCGGATCCTTACCGTTGAGCGCGCTGAGCAAATCGTTCGGCGCCGCTGTTTGGTAACCGGAGTACTCAATGATCGTCGGGAATGGGCCATCGCTGAGCTTCTTGCCGGCCGGAAGGCGAACTGTCATCGCAATCTCGATGCCGTCGCGAACCTTGACGTAGTTGAGCCCCTGCTTGAGCTTGATCCCGCGGAAGTAGGCTGCCGGCGGGTTCGACTTCGAGCTCAGCACCTTGAACGCGCGCGTCGTGCTGGCGCCGCGCACCTTGTAGCCACTGCCGGCGGCAACGTTCTGGAAGATGAAGCTGCCGAAGCGATCGGCCGT
>JAEMTR010000108.1 GCA_016462245.1 Solirubrobacteraceae bacterium | reverse complement strand
CCGTCGGGGCGGTCTGGGTCCGCATCGTGGCGGCGGGCAGTGAGGCGCACTGGCTACTTCTACCACCGCGAGCTGCCCCTGTGGGGGCAGCGCCACCGAACTGCCGCGGCGCCTGCGCGCAAGTGGTAACTTTCGAATTTGTTCGGCGGGGGCCGGCAACTAATGGGGAGAGAGCATGCTTGAGAACCGCTTTGCTGTTGCCGCGATCACTGTCGCTGCGCTGACGCTGATTCCTGCTGCTGGCGCCGCCGCATCGGGCTGCGATCCGCTCGACACGCGCGCCTGCATCCTCCCGTTCCCAAGCAACTTCAACACCGTCGCCCAGAAGGGTTCTGAGACCGGCCTGCGGCTCAACTTCAGCGCCAGCCAGTTCCCCAAGAACGTCAAGGGCAAGTCCGGCTTTCCACCCGAGCTGAACCGCAATGACGGCTTCAGCCCAGGCAGCGCGCTGCTGACCTACGTTCCCGGGATCGACATCGCCGCCACCGGCGCCGCTCCGATCACCGACATCGCCCAGTACTCGAAGGCCAACGCACCGATCGTCGTGATCGACGTCAAGACCGGGCAGCGCCACCCGATCTGGGTTGAGCTCGACACCAACGCCGACGCGATCAGCGAAGCAAAGGGCCAGCTGCTGATGATCCACCCGGCAAAGAACTTCCTAGAAGGCCACACCTACATCGTCGCGCTGCGCAATCTAAAGAACAGCGCCGGAAAGACAATCCCTGCCGGCGGCGCCTTCGCGTCGCTGCGCAACGGCAAGCCAACCGGTGCAGTAAAGGCGCGCCGCGCCGGCTACGAGAAGATCTTCAAGGCGCTGACGAAGGCCAAGGTCGCCCGCTCCTCGCTCTACCTCGCGTGGGACTTCACGATCGCAAGCGAGCGCAACCTGTCCGAGCGCGCGCTCTCAATGCGCAACCGCTCGTTCGCCGCGCTCGGCGACAGCAACCTCGCTGACGGCAAGGTTGCCGGTAAGGCGCCGGAATACAAGATCGACAAGGTTGAGGATTATTCAACTGACCAGAGCACACGGATTGCGCGCCAGATCACCGGCCACGTAACCGTCCCCTGCTTCCTATCGAAGGGCTGCGCTACCGGCGGCACGATGAGCTACGCGAAGTCGAAGAAGGGCAAGTTTGACTCGATCCCCAACCAGCAGGGGACGATGCAGGCGCTCTTTATCTGCCGCATCCCGCGAGCAGCGATGACGACGCCAGCTCGCCCTTCGCTCTACGGCCACGGCCTGCTCGGTTCGCCGGATGAGATCGACGCCGGCAACGTTGACGACATGGCCAGCGAGCACAACATGATGTTCTGCGCCACGCCGGAGATCGGGATGGCTGACGAGGACGTTCCAAACGCAATCGCGCTACTCGGCGACATGTCGAAGTTCAGCTCGATGGCCGACCGCCTGCAGCAGGGCCTACTGAACGAGCTGATCCTCGGACGCTTGATGATCAACCCGTCGGGCTTCGCCGCCGCTGAGGCCTTCAAGAGCACGTCGACATCACAATCGGCAATTGACACCAGCGCGCTCTACTACGACTCCAACAGCCAAGGCGCAATCCTCGGCGGCGCGCTGACTGCGCTGTCGCCCGACTTCACGCGCGCCGTGCTCGGCGTCGGTGGAATGAACTACAGCCTGCTGCTGCCGCGCAGCGTCGACTTCGACACCTATGAGCTGATCTTCAAGCCCGCTTATAAGAGCCGCCTCGACCGGATGCTGCTTCTATCGGCGATCCAGAACCTTTGGGATCGAGGCGAAACGAATGGTTACGGCCAGCACGTAACGAACAAGCCGCTGCCGGGAACGCCGAAGCACAACGTGCTGCTGCACGTCGCGCTCGGCGACCATCAGGTGGCTCAGGTTTCGGCAGAAAACGAGGCTAGGACGCTAGGCCTTGTTGGCCGGCGCCCTGCCTACGACGCAGGCCGCTCGTTTGACAAGACGCCACTTTGGAACATTCCGTCGCTGACCAGCGGCAACGCCGGCGGCTCGGCGCTTGTGATCTGGGACAGCGGGCCGTGCCGAATCGGCAGCGTCTTCGAGACCTGCCTTGAAAACGATGCTTTCGACAAGCTCGGCGGCGTCGGCAACCCGGTCGCACAGATCGGTGATCTTGCGCCGCGGCTCGGGCGTGACCCACACAGCCGCCCACGCTCGACGCCGCAGGCGCGCCAGCAGAAGTCAGAGTTCCTCAAGCCCGCTGGCAAGATCACCGAGGTCTGCCCAGCGAATAGCGCCTGCCATAGCGTTGGCTGGGGCTACTAGCCAGCGCTAGCGAAGCAGCGTGGCCGCCTGCTCAGGACTGAGCGGCGGCTGCCGCTTCAGCCGGATCGTGCTCGAGCTCCCACTTGTCGAGCGCGACACGCAGAAGGAAACCGATCGTCGCGCCGAAGATCGCCATCGCGGCGGCATGACCGGCGCCCGCGCCGGTGGCCAACATCAGTGCCAAGACGGCCGCGGTAAAGGGCACGCGAAGCGCCGCCGCGACTGCCGCAGCGACACCGGCGACGATGAGAGCGGTGAGCGACGCGGCAGGAAAGATCAGCGTGCCGCCCACTGCAACAGCAACGGCTAGGAATACAGCCGGGAAGATTGGGCCACCGCGGTAGCCAGCGCCGAGCGCGCCGCCGTAGGCAACGAGCTTGGCAACGATGATTAGCGCGACAGCTCCAAGTGAGGTTTCGGCGAGCACTTCGGTCGTTCCCATCTGACCGCTGAAGAGCACGAGGTTGACCGACCCGCCGGTGATCTCACGGACGGCAATCGTGAGCGCCGAGGTAATCAGCGCGACGCCGATCAGAACGACCGCTGGATTGCTCCGTGCCATCAGCGCAACGCGCTCGCCGGACTTACGCGCGATCAGCGTGACAATCGCCGCGACTAGGGCGACCGCTAAGCCGACCAGTAGATCAGTCACAGAAGTTGATGTGAGCTGCGGCAGCCCAGGCACCGCCAGCGTCGAGCTGCCGAGCCCAGACCAGCTCCCCACCCCGGTCTCGGCGACGTAGGCAACGCCGAGCGCCACGAAGCCTGGCATTAGGGCTGCCGCCGGGATCCGCCCAAGCGCGGCGAACTCAGCCAGCATCAACACGACAACGATTGGGCTACCGAAGATCGCCGCGATCGCCGCCAGCGCCGTCATCAGCATGCCGAACTTCATTATCGGGTCCGGCTGGCGGCGCAGCACGAAGGCTCCCGCCGCTGTGCCGCAGGCCAGCAAAGGCGCCTCAGGACCGAGCACTAGGCCGAAGACCAGCGTGCCGAAAGCGGCCAGAATGACCGAAGCGAAGACTGCCGGGGTAACGTCGAAGTGCAGTCCTTCGAGCGGCCCCAGACCGGTCCTGCCTGGAAGCCTCCAAGCAATCATCACGATCAATGCGCCGACCAGCGGCAGCAGCACGACGAGCCACCAGGCCGGCTCGGTCATCCCCAAGGCCTTCGGCAGGTCGATCCAAACGGCGGTGATCAGGAGGTCTTCGAGGAATAGAAAGATTGTCGCGATCAGCGAGCCCAGCAGGGCGAACGGAATTGCGAAAGCGATCGCCTTGATCGGCGATGGGAGATCTTCTGGCGCGATCTGTGCGCTTGCGTCCGCCGAGGCCATCGCGACAGCGTATCGGGCAGTTCACCGGGCGACCCGGCTATCAATCGGTGGCACTCTCGGCGCGCAGCAATTAGGCTTTGCTCGTGACTGTCCGAAGGCCGATCCTTGCGCTGCTGCTGGCGCTCGCGCTGAGCGCCGCCGCGCTCCCGGCTGCCGCCTCAGCGAAACTGAAGCCCTGCCCAAGCAGCGGCTCCGGCTGCACTCTGGCGCGGGTTGCCGCCGAGACCGGCATCTTCGTCGGCACTGCGATCTCAAACCAGGCAACAGCTACCGAGAAGGCCGACATCACGGCGAACTTCAACGCCGTTACGAGCGAAAACGCGTTCAAGTGGAGCGAGATGTCGAAGACTGCGGGCGCGACCGACTTCACGACGACCGACCGCCTCGTCGCTTGGGCGCGCGCGAAGAAACTGCGCTTGCGAGCGCACACGCTCTTTTGGCACCGGATCCAGAACGCGCCGTGGCTAAAGGCCGAGCTGGCGGCCTCGCCAAACCCCTCGGCGCGGCTACGCCAGCTGATAGCTGAGCGAACCGCGAAGGTCGTAGGCCGCTACCGCGGCAAGGTCGCGATCTGGGACGTGATCAACGAACCGCTCGCGCTCTTCGGCGCTGGTTATGACACCGAAGACTCCAGCGTCACGCCAAAGAACATCTTCTACACAACGCTCGGCGAGAGCTACATCGCTGACGCCTTCGGCCTTGCCCACAAGGCCGACCCGAAGGCCAAGCTGTTCCTCAACGAGCTGCTCTGGGACTCGCGGATCGGCGACCCGAAGAGCGACGCGCTGCTGGCGCTCGTGGCGCGACTGAAGAAGGCCCGCGTGCCGATCGACGGCGTTGGCATTCAGGCCCACGCGATGCTCGGCACGAGCAGCCCCTGGTTCCCTTCGAGCACCCCGTCGCTGAAGCGCTACATCGATGCGCTCGGCAAGCTCGGCGTCAAGGTCGAGATCACCGAGCTTGACGTTCGCCTGCCGCTACTGGCCGATCAACCAAACCCGCTGGCGGCTCAGGCTGCCGTCTACCGCCGCGTCGCAAGCGCCTGCGCCCAGGCCCGCGCCTGCAGCGGCCTGACGGTCTGGGGCCAGCGTGATTCCTACTCCTGGCTCGACAGCTACAGCCTTACCAGCGCAACCGCACCGAATAGTCCGCTGCTGCTGGACGCTGGCGGCAAGCGCAAGCTCGCCTACCAGGCCGTCGCCGCCGGGCTGCTCGAGCGGCGGCGCTAGCTTGCGTTCGGCGCGCTCCACGGCATCTCGCCGCGGCCCAGCCGTGCCATCAGAGTTCTGAAGCCCCACCACTGGTAGAGGATGATCACTGGGATCATCACGACGGCCGCAACCGTCATCACAACCAGCGTGTAGTGCGACGACTGCGCATTCTCAATCGTGACCGAATCACCAAGCGAGATCGTTGAAACAATGATTCGTGGGAACAGGCCGATGAAGAGCGTTGCTACCCAACCGATGATCGTCAGGATCGTGCAGACGAAAGCGCGCGCGAACTGGCCGCGCTGAGCATTGACGACTGCTGCGATCAGCGCGATCAGCCCGA
>JAEMTR010000107.1 GCA_016462245.1 Solirubrobacteraceae bacterium | reverse complement strand
CCGGCCGGAGCTAAAGGGGCTACCGCTGATTGTTGCCGGCAGCGGCCCGCGAGCAGTCGTCACGACGGCCTCCTACGAAGCACGCCTCTTCGGCGTTGGTTCTGCAATGCCAGCCTCGCAAGCTAAACGGCTCTGCCCTGAGGCCGTAGTAATAGCGCCCAATTCTGCCGCTTATCGCGAAGTTTCGCGCGCCGTCATGGCAATCATCGGCGACCACATTGAGCGCTTCGAGCAGCTGGGAATTGACGAGGCGTTCCTTGACCTCGAAGGGCTCCATTCGCCGAAGTCTGCGATCCGTCGCCTCGTTGCCCAAATCTACGAGCAGACTTCGATGCGCGCTTCGGTCGGCATCGGCCCTAACCGGCTCGTCGCAAAGGTCGCCTCCGACGCCGAGAAGCCGAATGGCTTCCTCGTCTTGACGGCCGAAGAGGCCCGCCAGAGATTTGCAAACTCGCCGGTCTCACTAGTTCCAGGCATTGGCCCACGGACACGCGAGCGACTGGGGGAGATGGGGATCGAAACGCTGGCACAGCTGCGCGCCGCCGACGAGGCTTTATTGATCGGTCGCTTTGGCGCCCGTCAAGGCCCGGCATTGGTCGCGCTCGCCTGCTTCGATGCGTCGGCCGAGCTAGTGACCGACCGCGAGGCTGTCAGCGAATCACGCGAGACAACCTTCGATCAGGACATAAATTCGGGCGACGAGCTTGAGCAGGCAATGAGGCTGCTGGCAACCGAACTAGCCAGCGCGCTCCAACGCAACGGCCGCAGCGGCCGAACAATTCGAATCAAGGTTCGGCTCGACGACTGGACGACGGTCACGCGGGCGAGGACAATTCCAGCGCGAACTAATAACTACGAGACAATCATCAATGTTGCGATCGCGCTGCTGCGTGAGTACGGCCCGCAGCGTCCAGTACGGCTAGTTGGCGTCGGCGTGGCAGGCTTTGCACCGCGTGGGCAACAGCACCAGCTCGAACTGCCGCTGGAGTTACCGGCCGCTTAGAGCACCTTCGAAAGAAAAGCTTGTGTGCGTTCGTGCTGGGGATTTTCGAAGACAGAGACCGGATCGCCCGATTCAACGACAGCTCCGTCGTCGATGAAGACAACTGTGTCACCGACCTCCTTAGCGAAGCCGATTTCGTGCGTCACGACAACCATCGTCATCCCATCCGCGGCCAGCGCGCGCATTACGTCGAGCACTTCGCCGACGAGCTCGGGGTCAAGCGCTGAAGTCGGCTCATCGAAGAGCATCAGCTTCGGCTTCATCGCCAGAGCGCGCGCTATCGCGACGCGCTGCTGCTGGCCGCCCGAGAGCTGCGCTGGATAGGCATCGAGACGATCCCCGAGGCCCACGCGATCCATCAAAACCTTGGCCTCGGCCTTGGCGACGTCGCGCTTAGTACCGACAACGCGGATCGGCGCTTCAATGATGTTCTGCTCGGCCGTCATGTGGCCGAACAGATTGAAGCGCTGGAAGACCATCCCGATCTGTGCTCGCTCGCTGGCAACATCGCTCTCGCGCATCTCGTGCAGCTTGTCGCCGCGCTGGCGGTAGCCAACGAGCGCGCCATCAACCCAAATCCGACCTGAGTTGATCTTCTCTAAATGATTAATGCAGCGCAGGAAGGTCGACTTGCCTGAGCCCGAGGGACCAAGCAGGCACATCACCTCGCCGGGCGCGACGTCGAGCGTGATTCCCTTCAATACTTCGTTGCGGCCGAAGCGCTTGTGGACCGCCTCGGCTTTAACCATCGACTCACTCATAGGCCGTGCCTCGTCTGCTGCGGAACGTCGACCTCGGTGTGGCGCCAAGTGCTGAAGCTCTGCCAGATCCGCATTAGCAGCGTTGGCGGCACGGCGCGGGCTGTTCCACGGCCGTAGTGGCGCTCAATGAAGTACTGACCGATCGAGAGGATCGTCGTCAGCACCAGGTACCAGATGCTGGCCACGATCAGCAACGGGATCTGCTTGTAGTTGGCGGCGTAGATCAGCTGGACGGCATAAAGCAGTTCGGTGTAGGCGAGCACGCTAACGAGCGAGGTCGTCTTTAGCATCCCGATCGTCTCATTGCCGGTTGGTGGAATGATCACGCGCATCGCCTGCGGCAGGATTACGCGGCGCATCGTCGTCATCCGCCGCATCCCAAGCGCTTTAGCCGCTTCCTCTTGGCCTTCGTCTACAGAGAGCAGTCCTGCGCGGACGATCTCTGACATGTAGGCACCTTCGTTGAGGCCAAGCCCGAGCAGCACGGCAACGAAAGGCGTGATCCAAGTGTTGGCATCAAAACTAAGCAGCGCCGGACCGAACGGAACGCCCAGCGTGATGACGGGGTAGAGCGCGGCGATGAAAGCCCAGAACAGCAGCTGTACGAGCACCGGCGTGCCGCGAAAGAGCCAGATGTAGAAGCCGCTGGCGGCGACGACGATCGGGTTGGGCGAGAGCCGCATCACCGCTAGCAGCACGCCGATCGCAATCCCAATCAGCATTGAAAGGAAGGTCAGCTCGATCGTCTTGAGCAGCCCGTCCATCACGGTTGGGGCGAAGAGGTATTCCCCGACCGTGCCCCAGCCAAAGCGTGGATTGGTTGCGGCTGACTTAACCAGCGCCGCGGCGACGACGACGATCAAAATGCCAGCGATCCACCGTCCCGGCCTTCTGACCGGGACGGCTTTGATCTCTACTGGAGCTGCCGGCGCTGGGGCCGGTTCGGACGCTTGGTCCGCTTCAGCCACCGTGGTACCGCTTAGTTGATTGCCCCGTTAATCACCGGATCGGTGATTGCGCCTTCTTCAAGGCCCCACTTCTTCAGAATCGCGGTGTACTGGCCGCCGGCGATCAGGTTCTTCATCGCCGCCAGGATCGGCCCCGAGAGGCCACTGTTCTTAGGAATCGCGACGCCGTATGGCGCAGTGCCATAAGGCGTACCGACGAGCACAAGCTGCCCATCGCTCTTCGTGACCTGGTACGCAGCAACTGGCGAATCGGCCATGCTGATTTCGGCGCGGCCACTGATGACCGCGCTGTTCGCGCCGTTTTGGTCAGGGAATACGAGCACCGTGAGCTTTTTGTCGGCAGCACACTTCTCGGCCTGAGCGTTGGCGTCGTCGGCCTGAATTGTCCCCTTCTCGACTGCAACCGTGAGCCCGCAGAGCGCGGCAAGATCGTTCGGCGCCGGGCCGCCCTTCTTGCCGAAGAACGATGTGCCAGCTTCAAAGTAGGTCACGAAGTCGACCGTCGCTTCGCGTTCTTTAGTGTCGGTAAATGACGACATTCCAATGTCGTACTTGCCCGATGCGAGGCCAGGAATGATTGCGTCAAAGCCGGCGTTCTGAACGTCGGCCTTCAGACCCATCACCTGACCGAGCGCGTTGGCTAGGTCAACGTCGGCGCCGATGATGTCGGTGCTGCCGTCCTCGACGTATTCCATCGGGGCGTAGCTGGCGTCGGTCGCAACCGAGAGCGTTCCCGCCGTGCTGTACTTCGATGGAACCGAGGCGGCGATCGTCGCGTCCTTGGTTGCCGTGATGCCGGTGCTTGCGGCGGTGCTCGTCGAGCTGCTCGAATCATCACTTCCGCAGGCCGAAATGGCTAGCGCAGCGGCAGCGAAAGCGGCGACTGCGAATGAAGTTTTCGTCGTATTCGTACCCATAAAAAATCTCCCCCAATGAAACGGTCGTTTGCTTTTCAGGCTCAACCTACCAGCGATCGCTTCGCTGTGCCCGACACGCCGTCGCCCGGCGCCACGCGCCGTTAACGGACTCTGATTCGTACCGAGGGGCTGTTGGCAGCGCGGAATGGGTAGTCGGGTCGGTTTGGAGTGCGCACACGGAAACTAAAGCTTCCTCGCGAGGAACGCAGGAATCGGTAGGGGGTGCTCCAGTAGCCGTTGGAGCTAACGCTGATGCTGGTGCGGATAGGCACCCAACCGCGCGAGCGTGGGCCGTGGCCATATAGCGCCAACTGAAAGCCGCCTCGCGGGATGTAGCCGCCGCGGAGCCGTCCTTTGATCGTCGTCCTGCGGCCGGCGCGAAGCGTGCGAGGGCTCGCCGTGATCGTCGTTGATGCCAGCCGCGTTGCGTAGACGATGTTCGAAACAGCTTCACTGCGCAGCTCGTTGCCCGGCACAACTGCACGTACCCTCAGCGAGCTATGAGCCGTCACCGTCGCGCTGGCGCGGCCCTTTGCGTCGGTGCGCACGCTCCCGACCGGCTCCCAGCTAGCGGGCGTCATCCACGGCTCCGTCTCAATCCGCACCAGCAATCCCGCGATTGGGTTGCCTGACCTATCTGCAATCAGTGCCGTCACCCGTCGACTGGCAGCTGACGCGGAGCTCTTGCCGCTCGAAGCGGCCGAGATTTCGGCCTTCGCTCTAATCACGGCTCGGGCAGGAGGTGTGATCGTGCCGATCGGCGTTCCGCTGCGTTCGCCGCCGTACCAGTCGCTCAAATTGGCGCTATTGCCGGCGCAGTCGCTGACTAACGCGCGAACCGTGTACGCAGTGCGCGGCTCCCAAACGTCGGGCGGCAGCAAAGCGCTGGCGCGCTGGAAATCCTCGCTCGTCGCTAGCGGCCGCCAGACCCCCGGCGAGGTCGAGATCTCAATCGAGGCGCGACCGAGACAGCGCTCGTCAATGAAGAATTCGAGTAGTGCCGGGTGGTCGGGCTTAATCGGCCGCAGGCCACCGCTGGGCAGCTTCGTGTCCTGCGTGTAGCTGAATGACTGCAGCGAGCTCCTATTCCCGGCGACGTCGGCCGCATAAGTTTGGAGAATGTGCTCGCCCTCACCTGGGCTGAGCTGGGCGAACGGGCCGCCTGCCAGCTGCTCGGTACCGTGGTTGAGCTGGAGCGCGATGTAGCCGCCGGAGCGAACCGTGGCTGGGGGAACGGCGGTCGCCATTCCCGAAGTCGCGTCGCTAGCGCGCAGCGTGAACGTCACCGGCGCGGTGATGAAGGCGTCGTGCGCTGGATCACCGCTGACCGCGAGCTGCGGTGCGACGACATCCTTTTCGATCACTCCGCTGCTCGCCAACGACGGTTCGGTGACGATCCCTGCACCAGTCGCTGCGACAACGACGACCAGATGGCGCCCATCACTGAGCGGCGCAAGATCGAAAGAGCCAACTTCACCTTTCCCGTCGGCGGCAACCGTTGTCGGCGCGCCACCGTCGACGCTGATTCGGTAGGAGCGATAACCGGACGGAGGGGGAGAG
>JAEMTR010000106.1:1487-5214 GCA_016462245.1 Solirubrobacteraceae bacterium | reverse complement strand
GGAACGAGCCGCTTGTAGGAGTTGACCCACTGGGCGAAGATCGCGCTCATCTCACGCGCGTGGCGCAGCTGGCCGGCGATGAAGGCCTTGCCGATGTCGCTGAGGAAGTAAGGATCGTTCGCGTCATAAAAGGCGTTGCGGCCGTCCTTGAAGAGCGAAAGATGGGTGTGCATCCCGGAGCCGTTCTCACCGAACAGCGGCTTTGGCATGAAGGTCGCGTGCCAGCCGTACTTCATTGCGTATTCCTTGACCGTGATGCGGTAGGTCATGCAGTCGTCGGCCATCTTCAGCGCCGGCGCGTAGCGCATGTCGACCTCGTGCTGGCTCGGGCCGACCTCGTGGTGGCTGTACTCGACGTGAATGCCGAGCTGTTCGAGCGCGAGCACGGTTTCGCGGCGCACGTCGGAGCCGGCGTCGAGCGTCGTCAGGTCGAAGTAGCCGCCCTGATCGAGCACTTCTGTTCCGTTTGAGTCCTTGAAAAGGAAGTACTCGAGCTCTGGGCCGACGTTGAAGGTGTCAAAGCCCATCCCCTCCATCCGCGCAATTGCGCGGCGCAGCACCTGTCGCGGGTCGCCTTCGTACGGTGTGCGCTCCGGCGTTTGGATGTCGCAGAACATCCGCGCCACGCCCTGCTCATCGGGCCGCCACGGCAGCACAGCGAAGGTTGAAGCGTCGGGCATCGCGATCATGTCCGACTCTTCAATCGCGTTGAAGCCGGTGATCGATGAACCGTCGAAGCCCATGCCGCCTTCGAAGGCGTCGTCGAGCTCGTCAACGCCGACCGAGAACGACTTCAGCTGACCGAGAATGTCGGTGAACCAAAGGCGGATAAAACGGATGTCACGCTCAGCGCATAGCGCCTTTACGTCCTCCGGGCTGGTCGGTGAATCGGCCATCAAACGACCCTAGCGCCGCAGCGCGAATCTGGGCGTTTTGGTCAGCGACTTGCGCGCACTGTTGCGCGGCCAATGCTGATCACGCCAAGCTTGCGCGCCGCCGCCCAAGTGAGGTCGAAATGGACGCCAGCAGCGTAAGGGCCGCGGTCAACGACCTTCGTCTTCACGGTCTGGCCGCGGAATTTGAAGTAGACGACGGTGCCGCAGGGAAGCGTTTTGTGCGCGACGCCCATCAGGCGGCTTGTGAGCGTGTTGCCGCAAGCAGTCCTGCGTCCGTACCAACCCGGTCCGTACCAAGTCACAACGCGCGTGCGGTTAACGCCGCCGCTATTGCCGCGGCCAGGATTCGAAGGGCGCTTCGATGAGCAGGCACGTTGGCCACGGCGAAGCGCGGAAATTGTCGTGGGTCCGGCAATACCGTCAACTTTCAGGCAGCGCGTGCGCTGGAAGCTGCGAACGGCAGTCAAAGTAAGCGGGCCAAAATGGCCGGTTGGGGCAACTTTCAGTAGCTTGATCTTTCGCAGCTTGCCCTGCATCACCTTGACGTCATAGCCGTTCATCGGCTTCTTCAAAGTGCGCTCGCCGAGCCGGTGGAGCGGCGCCGCGCCCGCGCTGGCAGCAGCGGTCAGAACGAGTACCAAACCGAGCATCACTGCCCAAGCAGCGATCCGGTCGGGACGCCGAAGAGTCAGTGAGCGATTCGGTAGAGAGCTGTGGGCTGCGCGGGCGCGGCGCTGCTCAACGAGCGCGCGAGCCTTCGGCGCGCCGGGGCGGCGGACTAGAGGCAGGCGCCTAAAAGACTCGCTTGGCGCGGATGCGGGGGCAGCGCTAGCGTGCTCGCGCGCCGGACGCGCAGCAGCAAAGCCGCTGTTCTCACTCTGCGGCCGCAGGTGCTCTACTTCCGACCACCATGGGGAACTGATCTCTGTTGACATCGCTCTTCGAGCCTCTCTCTTGTGCTTACGGGGTTAGCTGACGGGCTCGCGCTGAAAGAGCTGCGCTACGCCGAAATAAGCGGCGATTCGCCCCGACTGTTGGGTCCCCCGCTCCCCAGCGTCATCAGGACGACTGGGAACTCAGCGGTGTGTTCTTCGCCCACGGTAGCGCGAGTGGCCAAAACTGCGCCCCTGCTGCACGAAACGGTGCGTTAAGGCGTTGAAGCGGAGTCGTTCTCGCCTGCGACCAGGCCCTGGCCGGCGACCGCAGCGACGTAACTAGCGACTTCTTTGGCCTGGTTGCCTGTCACAAGCCCGGCTGGCATGTTGCCTGCGCCACGCGCGCGGCCGATCTGAATCGCGTTCAGAGTCAGCGCTTCAGGCGGAACCATCATGTCAAGGTTGGGGCCTGTCTGGCCGACCGCGCCAGATGCCTGAAGCGTGTGGCAGGTTGAGCAGTTCTGTGCGAACAGCGCGCGTCCGCTCTCCTGATCGGCAGTTAGAACAACGCCGCCGCTCGCGTCGAGCGAGGTCTTCGTGCCGTTATTGACGAGTAATAGGCCGGGAATCGCAAGGCCGATGCCGACGACGCAGAGCGCTACGCCGACGTAAAGCATCTTGCCGCTGCCACTGGAGCCAGCAGCCTTCGCTTTGCGCTGCGATGAGAAAGCCGCGGCGATCACGACAACTCCGGAGATCAGGAAGATTCCGATGAATATGGCGACAACAATCATGAACTAAGACGATACAGGGAGCCGTGCCTGAAACGCCCTCTCGCAGCACCTACTGGGCGCACAAACGCCTTAGCGGCGGCGACCCTCAGCGAACGACATTACGGCCGGTGCGACGGCACGGAAGTCACCGCATATCAGCTCACCGATCTCTGCCAGCTGCGCGTCGCCGGGTTCGAGCGCCTCAATCCGATCAACGAGCAGGTTGACGGTGCCGCCGGCGCTGGCGTGCCGCTCGAGAATCCCTTCGGCGAAGACGAGCGGTTCGGTCCTCACGGTGAGGCGGAAGCGCTCGTAAACCTGGGGCTTCAAGACGAGGTTGATCGTCCCCTGCTCGTCTTCGAGCAGCACGAAACAGACGCCGCTGGCCGTGCTGGGGCGCTGGCGCGCGACAACCAGCCCGCCGACGCGGACGCGGCTGCGGTGTGGAGCCTGCTCGAGCGCAGCGCTGGGCAGCGCTCCTCGCCTGTCGAGATCGGGGCGCATCAGCTCCAGCGGATGGCTGCCGGTAGTCAGGCCGGTCGCGGCGTAGTCGGCGAGCATCGTCTGCCAAGCGGTCAGCGGGTCGAGCGCGGGTGCGGCGGGAAGATCGAAGCCGAGCGAGAGCTGCGCTTTGCTCGCTGGGGCGGGTGCGCCGATGCCGAGCTGCCAGAGCACGGCGCGCCGCGCCAGCCCGGGGCGCTGCTGCTGCCCCTCGGCGTCGGTGTCAACGCCGGCGCCGGTGCCGGTGCCGGCGCTGGCGTCACCCAGCCGGTCGCAGGCACCGGCCCAGGCGAGCGCTTCCAGCGATGAGCGTGCGCCACCGGCGCGGGCCGTCAGGTCGCTGAGTGAAGCGAACGGCCCGTTGGCGCTGCGCTCTTCGATCAGCTCTTCGAGCTGCTCCTTGCGCACGCCGCGCACGTGGCGCAGGCCGAGCCGCAGAGCGCCCTGCTCATCGATCAGGCAGCCGAGCGCGCTTTCGTTGAGATCCGGCGCCAGCACGGTTGTGCCGCGGCGCTGCGCTTCGTGAACGAGCGAATCGGGCGGGTAGAAGCCCATCGGCTGCTCGTCGAGCAGCGCCGCCAGCAGCTCAGGGCCGTAATGGACGCGCAGCCAGGTTGATTGGTAGGCGAGCAGGCCGAAGGCGGCGGCGTGCGCTTTGGGGAAACCGAAGCCAGCGATACCG
>JAEMTR010000106.1:0-1477 GCA_016462245.1 Solirubrobacteraceae bacterium | reverse complement strand
GACCTCGGCGGCGTGCGCTTCATCAACGTCCGGCCAGCGCGCCATTGCTCCCTCGATGAAGCCGCGGCGGTGTGATTCGATCGCCTCAGCCGAGCGTTTGCGGCTCATCGCGCGGCGCAGCCCTGCGGCTTCGGCGGCGCTGAAGCCGGCGAAGGCCATCGCCACTTCGATCACTTGGTCTTGGAAGATGATCGTGCCGAGCGTCTCACGCAGGATCGGCTCCAGAGAGTGGTGCGGGTAAGGGATTTTGAAGTCGGGGTTTGCATTCAGCGCCTGGCGGCGTTTGATGTACGGGTTGACGGCGCCGCCTTGAATTGGCCCCGGCCTGACGATCGCTACCTGAATCGTTATCTCGTCAAGGTTTGTTGGGCGCGTGCGCCGCAGTGAGGCGATCTGCGCGCGACTTTCAATCTGAAATACGCCGGTCGTCTCGCCGCGCTGAATTGCTTCGTAAACCTGCGCGTCGTCGTAGGGAATTCGCGAGAGGTCTATTCGTTCGCCGCGGCGCGCGTCGATCTGCTCAACGCAGCGCTCGACGGCGGAGAGCATGCCAAGGCCGAGCAGGTCGATCTTGAGGAAACCGGCGTCGGCGCAGGAGTCCTTGTCCCAGTGGGCGATCTGCCGCCCCTCGATCGCCGACGGCACGACCGGGCAGCAGTCGATCAGCGGTCTTGTAGCGACGATCATGCCGCCGGAGTGCTGCGCCAAGTGGCGCGGCAGCCCGGAGGCTTCGCGCGCCAGCGCTGCGAGCCAGCGCCAGCGGCCGCTCTGCGCCCGTTCCTCGCCGATTGCCTCCGCTATCTGCTCGTCAAAGCCGCGCAGCGACCAGCCCTCGCTGGAGCGCGCGACGCGCTCGATCTCCCCCGCCGGCAGGCCTAGCGCGGCACCGAAGTCGCGGATTGCGCCGCGCGCCTTGTAGGTCGGGAAGGCGGCGACCAGCGCCGTTCGCTCGACTCCGTAGCGCTGGTGGATCCGCGGGATCAGCTTCTCGCGAATGTCGCGCGGGAAGTCGAGATCAATATCAGGCAGCTCGGTGATCTGCTCGCTCAGGAAGCGGCCAAGAAGGAGCCGGTTGGCGACAGGATCTACGTGCGAGAGGCCTGTTAAATAACAGACGATCGAGGAGACCGACGAGCCGCGCCCACGGCCCGGCGGCAACAGCGCGCGGGCGCTGCTGGGGCCGCGGACCTCAGCGGCAACCTCGCGCGCCAGCTCCAACATGTCGCGGTGCAGCAGGAAGAAGCCGGAGAGGCCGAGCCCGGCGATGATCTTCAGCTCTTCACTGAGCCTTGCGGCGGCCTCGTCGCGTAATTGGTGGCCGCGCGGGTAGCGGTGGTCGAAGCTGGCCTGGCAGGCCTGGACTAGGTCGCGATCAGCGCCGTCGTCCTCTGCGCCCGGGTAGCGGTAGCCGAGGTCACTCGTTAGGTCGAACTGGCAGCGCTCGGCGATCCGCTCGGTTTCGGCGAGCGCCTCGGGG
>JAEMTR010000287.1 GCA_016462245.1 Solirubrobacteraceae bacterium | reverse complement strand
GGCCACGCCCACTCAGGAGGCACCCCGCTCCCGGTTGTCACGCTCGGTCCAACTAAACGGCGGCTGCGCCTGAAGGACATATGGGCAACGCGGCGCGTTGCCGGAATGATCGGCCTCAGGGACATGCGGGTGAAGTACAAGCAGGCTGCGCTTGGCCCACTGTGGCTCGTGATCGCGCCACTTGGGATGCTCGCAGCGCTGACGATCGCCTTCTCGGGCGTCACCGATCCGCAGACGAGCGGCATTCCCTACCTGCCGTTCGTACTGACCGGGCTAACAGTGTGGACTTTTATCTCAGCCTCAATGTCGCTTGGTGCGGCGGTGATAACCACAAACGCGCCACTCGTGCGCCGAAGCCCACTGCCGCGTATCGCCCTACTTGGCGGCTCAATGGCAGGCAACCTGCCGCCACTTGGCGTTCTGCTGGCCTTCAGCCTGACCGCCGCGATCGCCTACGGGCTGCTTCCAATCCAAGCGTTGCTGCTGCCATTCCTGCTCGCTTGGCTGATGCTTTTTACTTACGCAACGCTGCTGTTGATCTCGCCGGTGGCCGTCAAGTACCGCGACACGCTGGCGATCGTGCCTCTAATTATCCAAGCGGGCATCTTCGTCACGCCGGTCGGGTACGGAATTGACGGCGCTCCGTCAACGATCAAGACGCTGCTGATCCTTAACCCGGCGACGGGACTGATCGAAGCCTGGCGCTGGGCGCTGCTTGATCTGCCGGATCCATCAGTCGCAGCGATCACTATCGCTGGCGGTTGGACGGTTCTTCTACTGATCGCTGGCTGGCGGATATTCGGGCGGTTGGAGGTGACTTTTGCCGACTTCGTCTGAAATTGCGATCAAGTGCGACCGCGTGACGAAGAGCTACATGCTCGGCGAGATACTCTCACTCCAGCAGACCTTGGCCAGCCTCAACCCGCTCAGTTCCGCCCCACCGAGAGAAACCTTTCGGGCCCTGAGCGACGTTTCGTTCACGGTTCAGCGCGGCGCATTCTTCGGGATTGTCGGCGCGAACGGCTCCGGCAAGTCAACGCTGACACAGACGATCTCGGGAATCACGGTCCCCGATTCGGGCACGATCACCGTCGGCGGCAGAATCCTCCCGCTGCTCGAGGTCGGAGCCGGCTTCAGCGAAGATCTGACCGGGCGCGAGAACGTCCTGCTGCTCGGAGCAATTCTCGGCATCGCGGCCTCCGAAGTGAACGACTCAATCGAAGCGATCCTCGACTTCGCCGGGATCCATCGCCACTTCGACACGCAACTTAAACGCTTCTCTTCTGGGATGAAGGCGCGCTTGTCATTTGCGACCGCGGTCTGCTTCCCTGCCGACATCTACGTTTTTGACGAAGTCCTAGCCGTCGTCGACGACGACTTCCGCGAGCGCTGCACTAGAGAGATGCAGCGCCTGCATCGTGAGGGAAAGACAATTCTCTTCATGAGCCACGACCTTGACCTCGTCGGTCGAAAGGCGCGTGAGCGCGTGCACCAGCGCCT
>JAEMTR010000105.1:2709-5275 GCA_016462245.1 Solirubrobacteraceae bacterium | reverse complement strand
CTCTTCGTCGTCGCCGCCTTCACGATGCTGCTGGCGCTGCTTACAGCCCGTATGAAGCTGCCAGCTCTGGATCGTCGGCCGACACCATCCGCGCCAAGTCAACCATGACCTTGCACTGCTTCCAAGTGGCGTCGTCCTGCATCTTGCCGTCGATCATGTGAACGCCGCGCCCGTCGGGGATCGCTTCGATCACCTTCAGCGCGAACTTCACCTCATCTGGATCGGGCGAGAAGACCCTCTTCGCGATCTCGATCTGGACCGGGTGCAGCGACCACGAGCCGACGCAGCCCATCAGGAAGGCTGAGCGGAACTGCGCCTCGCAGCCGACTACGTCCTTGATGTCGCCGAAGGGGCCGTAGAAGGGGAGGATGCCGGCGCTGGCGCAGGCGTCAACCATGCGGGCGATCGAGTAATGCCAAAGGTCCTGCTGCGCGCTTGGGCGCTGCTCGTCTGGATCATCGGTCTGAGGATCTTCGATCACGCGGTAGCCGGGGTGGCCGCCGCCGACGCGGGTCGTCTTCATCCGCCGTGAGGCGGCGAGGTCGGCCGGGCCGAAGCTCATCCCCTGCATCCTTGGGCTGGCGTAGGCGATCTCTTCCACGTTCGCAACGCCGAGCGCAGTCTCAAGCAGCGCGTGGATCAAAATTGGCCGCTTGATCCCGGCCTTCGCTTCAAGCTGGGCGAGCAGACGGTCTACGTAGTGAATGTCCCAGGCGCCCTCAACCTTCGGCACCATGATCACGTCGAGCTTGTCGCCGATCTCGGTAACTAGCGTCGTGATGTCGTCGAGCACCCAAGGCGACTCAAGCGAGTTGATTCGCGTCCAAAGCTGGGTCGAGCCAAGGTCGATGTTCTTGCCGATCTCAACGAGGCCGGCGCGGGCCGGCTCCTTCTTCTCAACCGAGACGGCGTCCTCAAGATTGCCGAGCAGAATGTCGGTCTGCTTGGCGATCTCGGGCAGCTTGGCCGCCATCTTCTCGTTGCTCGGATCGAAGAAGTGGATCATCCGCGAAGGCGTGAACGGGATCTCCATTACTGGGTCCGGAGCGCCGATAGCGAGCGGCTTGAAGAAGTCTCTTGGGTGTCTCATAGCCACCACGTTATTGGACGTCGCGCCGAATTGTTCGCTCGTATGGCAGGCTCCCTGAATACGAATTGTTAACCGCGACGCAGGAGATCGAAGAACCAGATGTCAGAACCCGGCTTCACCACAGATCAACGCGAGCGTGAGAGCTCCGGCGCCCACCCTTACGGACGCTACCTCGAAGAGTTTGAAGTAGGCGACGTCTACAAGCACTGGCCGGCAAAGACCGTGACCGAGTCCGATGATCACCTCTTCTGCCTGATCACGATGAACCACCATCCTTTGCACCTAAATGACGTTTATGCCGCCGAGTCGCAGCAGAAGCGCAACGTTGTTGTGGGCCCGCTGGTCTACTCACTTGCGCTGGGAATGAGCGTCAGCGACGTCTCCGGCAAGGCGATCGCGAACCTCGCAACCGAGGAGCTCAGCCATCCGAACCCGGTCTTCCACGGCGACACGCTGTACTGCGAGACGGAGGTGCTCGAGAAGAAGGAATCGAAGAGCAAACCCGACCGCGGCGTCGTTAAGGTTCACACTCGAGTCTTTAATCAAGAGGGTGTGCTGGTAGCTGAGTTCAAGCGGCTCGTACTAGTGCCCCGCCGCGAGCCCGGCGACGCCGCCGCTTAGGAGCCTTCAGTAAATGACCGATACAGCAGTTCCAACCGAACACGCAGCGCTTGTCGCATGGGTCGATGAGATTGCCGCGATGACGAAGCCCGAGAGCGTCGTCTGGTGCGACGGCTCGGCCGAGGAGTACGAAACGCTCTGCCAGCTGCTGGTAGAGAAAGGCACCTTCCGCAAGCTCAGCGAAGCCAAGCGCCCCAACTCATACCTCGCCTGGTCCGACCCGAGCGACGTGGCCCGAGTTGAGGACCGCACCTACATCTGCTCTGAAGATGAGCACGACGCCGGGCCGACGAACAACTGGGAAGCGCCAGCCGTAATGCGCGAGAAGCTGGTTCAGCTCTTCGAAGGAGCGATGACCGGCCGCACAATGTACGTAGTGCCTTTCAGCATGGGGCCGCTCGGCTCCGACAAGTCGTACATCGGCGTGCAGCTAACCGACTCGCCTTACGTCGTCGCCTCGATGCGCGTGATGACGCGGATGGGCGCGGGGGCGCTGGCACAGATCGGCACGGATGGCCACTTCGTGCCTTGCCTGCACTCGGTTGGAATGCCGCTCTACGAAGGGGTAGAGGACGTTGTCTGGCCTTGCAACGACGACAAGTACATCGTCCACTTCCCTGAAACGCGCGAGATTTGGTCATACGGATCGGGCTATGGCGGCAACGCGCTGCTCGGTAAGAAGTGCTTCGCGCTGCGAATCGCCTCGGTGATGGCGCGCGACGAAGGCTGGATGGCTGAGCACATGCTGATCCTCAAGCTGACCTCGCCGGAAGGCGAAGTGAAGTACATCGGCGGCGCCTTCCCATCGGCCTGCGGCAAGACCAACCTTGCGATGTTGATCCCGACGCTCGAAGG
>JAEMTR010000105.1:0-2609 GCA_016462245.1 Solirubrobacteraceae bacterium | reverse complement strand
TCCCATCGGCCTGCGGCAAGACCAACCTTGCGATGTTGATCCCGACGCTCGAAGGCTGGACGGTTGAGACGATCGGCGACGACATCGCCTGGATGAAGTTCGGCGACGACGGCCGCCTTTACGCAATCAACCCTGAGGCTGGCTTTTTTGGCGTAGCGCCGGGGACGAGCGTGAAGACGAACCCCAACGCGATCGCTTCGATCGGCGAGAACACCGTTTTCACGAACTGCGCGCTGACCGACGATGGCGACATCTGGTGGGAGGGGATGACCGACGAAGCCCCCGAGCACCTGATCGACTGGCACGGCAACGACTGGGCTCCGGGCTCGGAAACGCCTTCTTCTCACCCCAACGCGCGCTTCGCCTGCCCGGCAGATCAGGACCCAGCGATTGCGCCCGAGTGGCAGGACCCGGCCGGCGTGCCGATCGACGCTTTTCTCTTCGGCGGTCGCCGCGCGACCGTTGTGCCGCTGGTTCGCGAGGCATTCGACTGGAAGCACGGCGTATTTCTTGGCGCGACGATGAGTTCCGAAATGACCGCCGCTGCCGCCGGCACTGTTGGCCAGCTCCGCTTCGACCCGATGGCGATGCTGCCGTTCTGCGGTTACAACGTTGGCGATTACTTCGCCCACTGGCTGAAGCTCGGCGAACAAGCCGACGCCGACAAGCTGCCGAAGATCTTCTACGTCAACTGGTTCCGCAAGGGCGACGACGGCCACTTCATGTGGCCCGGCTTCGGCGAGAACAGCCGCGTGCTGGAGTGGGTCTTCCGCCGCTGCGACGGCGACGCCGAAGCGGTCGAGACGCCGATCGGCCTGGTGCCGGCAGCCGGCTCGCTCAACGTTGACGGGCTCGAGATCGACGCCGACGACCTTGAAGCGCTGCTGACCGTTGACGAGGCCGCAGTTTCGGCTGAGATTGATCAGGTCCGCGGCCATCTCGACAGCGTTGGCGATTCACTGCCAGGAACGCTGCGCGATGAGCTCAGCGCGCTAGAGCAGCGGCTCGCTAGCTGAGATCCGTAGCCGCGAGCTAGTGGCGCGGCTGATCGCCGGTCGCTGGCGGCCGTGATTCCTCGGCCAGTGAGGAGATCGCCAGCGTCCCTCGTGTGGCCTCGGTCAGAACCTCGGTTGCCTCTTCCATCGAGCGCGCGTAAAGCTCAACCAGCAGGTGGATCGTGATCGAATCCTCGTCGTGCTTGTGGTAGCGCACGTGGGTGAAGAACTCGCGCGTGCCGTTGTCGCCGAAGGCGGCGTAGGAGAGTGCGTCGCCGGCCTCGGGGCCGGAGCAGCTCTCAACGTCGTTGGCGCTGACGGTGACTGCGCAGGAGGCAACCCACGGCGTGCCGGTGACCATCCGCTCCCAGCGGTCTTCGATCGGCTCAACGCGGCCGTCGCGGAAAGCCAGATGCGGTTGGTCGTGCATGCACTCGAGGCACTGAACGACGGCCTCTTGGAGCTCGTCGATCACTTCGGCGCGCTCGCCGCTGGAGGGGTCGATCTTGTGGATCCCTTCGTAGTGAACCTGAATCTCGAGGTCGGTTGACCAGCAGCGATAACAGCGCAGCCAAGCATTTGTCTCCACGGCAGGTTCCACGAAAGCCCATTCTATGCGGCTAGGCTCGGCGCGTGAGCGAGAAGGCGAAGAGCGACGTGATTGGCGTCGTGTTGGCAGGCGGTAGCGGCAGCCGGATCGGTGGCGCAAAGGCGACCGCGCAGCTCGACGGCCAGGCACTGATCAGCTACCCGCTCGCGGCTGCCTTGGGCGCCCTCAGCTCTGTAGCGGTAGTGGCCAAAGATGGCGTTGAGCTGCCGCAGCTAGACCAGCGCGTTGAGCTGTGGATTGAGCCGGACGAGCCGCGGCACCCGGTCGTTGGCGTGATCGAGGCGCTGCGCAGGGCGGAGGGGAGGGCGGTGCTGATAATCGCCTGCGACCTGCCGCTGCTGACGAGCGAGGTTGTCGCTTTGATCGCCAGCGCTGACGCCGAAGGCAGCGTCGCCGTGTTGGCAAGCGCCGCCGGGCGCCCGCAGCCGCTGCTGGCCCGCTACCAGCCGGCCGCGCTCGCGTTGCTTGAGAAGTTCGACACCGACGGCCCAATGACCGAGCAGGTGATGGCTCTACTGCCGACGCTCGTCGAGGTGCCGGCCGAGGCCAGCTTCAACGTCAACGACCTCGAGCAGCTAAAAGAGGTCAGCCGCCGATTGCGCTCATCGTCCGAGCAGGCTGAATGAAGCCCGGCTCGCCGACGTGGTGCTTTAGCTCTTTGCGCCAGACGGCGTCACGGACGATCTGAATCAGCTCATCGTCGCTTGCGCCTGAGCGAAGCGGTTCGCGCAGGTCGGTTTCGTGCAGCGAGAAGAGGCAGGTGCGCAGCTTGCCTTCGGCCGTCAAGCGAATCCGGTTGCAGTCGGAGCAGAACGGTTCGCTGACGGGGTTGATCAAACCGATCTTGCCTTTGCCGTCAGCGAAGTTGTAGACCTTCGCCGTCGCGCTCGGCTCGCGCGGCTGCTCTTCGAGCGGGTGGATCGCGTTGATTGCGGCGAGGATCTCGCCGCCGCTCAAGACCTTCTCCGGTTCCCAGGCGTGGTCGGCGTCGAGCGGCATGAAAT
>JAEMTR010000286.1 GCA_016462245.1 Solirubrobacteraceae bacterium | reverse complement strand
CGAGACCGAGATCCGCGAGCTTGACGGGGTCGACGTGCCTGAGGGTTGGATCGGGCTTGACATCGGGCCGAAGAGTTCGGCCGCCTACAGCGAGCTGATCGCGACCGCCGGCAGCGTCTTCTGGAACGGGCCGATGGGCGCCTTCGAGATCGAGCCGTTCGCGGCCGGCACGCGCGCCGTCGCCGAGGCCGTCGCCGCATGCCCCGGAACGAGCGTCGTTGGCGGCGGCGACAGCGCCGCCGCGCTGGCACAGTTCGGGCTTGAAACTCGCGTCACCCATCTATCAACCGGGGGAGGGGCGACACTTGAACTAATTGAGGGAGCGACGCTCCCCGCCGTGGAGGCTTTGTCATGAGAACACCGCTGATCGCAGGCAACTGGAAGATGCACAAGACGATTGCCGAGGCAGAGCGCTTCATCTCCGGCCTGCTGCCGCTGCTCTACGCGGCCGACGGCGTTGAGGTCGGAATCTGCGTTCCCTACACCGACCTGCAGGCGATGGTTGACTCAACGCGCGGCTCACGCGTTGAGGTTTACGCGCAGAACATGCACGAGGCGCCGGAGGGTGCCTTCACTGGTGAGATCAGCGCTTCGATGCTGAACGAGATTGACGTTCACGGCGTCGTCCTCGGCCACTCTGAACGGCGCGAATACTTCAACGAGACAGACGCCGTGCTGGCCGAGAAGCTGCTCGCCGCCCGCAAGGCGGGGTTGGCGGCAATTCTCTGCGTTGGCGAAACCGAGCAGCAGCGCGCCGCCGGCGAGACCGAGGCTGTGCTGACGCACCAGCTCGATCGCGGGCTCTCGCTGATCGACGCCGAGGCGCTCGCTGCGTTGGTGATTGCCTACGAGCCAATCTGGGCGATCGGCACCGGTGCTGTTGCTACCGCCGAGCAGGCCCAGGACGCCTGCGCCTTTATTCGCTCGCGCGTAGCGGCAATCGACGCCGCTGCCGCCGGATCGGTGCGAATTCTTTACGGCGGCTCCGTCAAGGCCGACAACGCGAGCGAACTGCTGGCCTTGCCGGACGTCGACGGAGCGCTCGTTGGTGGCGCCTCGCTGGAGCCTGAATCGTTCGCGGCGATCGTTGGAGCGGTAGCGACTTGAGCGACGCGCCCGCTGCTGCCTGCCTTGTAGTTCTCGACGGCTGGGGCTCGGCGCCGGCGGGGCCCGGCAACGCGGTTGAGCAGGCGCAGACGCCGGTCTTTGACGCGCTCTGGCAGCGCTACCCGCACACCGAGCTGACGGCCTGCGGGCGCGCCGTCGGACTTCCCGATGGCCAGATGGGCAACAGCGAGGTAGGGCACCTCAACCTTGGCGCAGGTTCGGTTATTCGCCAGGACCTAACTCGCATCGATGATGCGCTCGAGGGCGGACTCCTCGATGAGAACCCGGTACTGATAAGCGCGATGCGCTCAAGTAGTCGCCTGCACCTGATTGGCCTGGTCAGCGATGGTGGCGTCCACTCCAGCATCGAACACCTCGAGGCGCTGATCCGCATGGCC
>JAEMTR010000104.1 GCA_016462245.1 Solirubrobacteraceae bacterium | reverse complement strand
CCCCACTGCATGACCCGGGGTTCGACAAGCTCGTGCTGGCCGAGATGATCGGCGCGCTCAATAACTTCAGCGACGACCGCATTCCCGTCAACCCCAAAGATGTTCCGGCGCTGCGCGAGTTCTTTCACAGATCTGTTGCCGACTTAGCCTCGCCCTGATCGTCCGTCCGCTTTGCTGCAACGAGCGACGCCCCGCACAGGCGGGGCGTCGGATACATGCGCCGGAGAGGACTCGAACCTCCACGAGCAAAAGCCCACCAGCCCCTCAAGCTGGCGCGTCTACCAATTCCGCCACCGGCGCTGGTGGTGCCCGCCCTTAGTCAAGCGGGAAGCGCGAGGATAGCACTGGCGCGGGCCACGGGGGATACCGCTGATATCCGATGAATACAGCGTTTTCGCGCATTCGGGAGTTCCGTCCAGAATGCGCGCTAGTCTTACGAACACATGTTCGATAGCCAACCAAAGCGAGGAACACCGTGGACCTAACCAAGCGCCAGCAAGAGATCACCGATTTCATTCGGCGCTACTCCGATCTCAACGGCTACCCACCGACCGTCCGCGACATCGGCAAGGCCGTCGGTCTTGCCTCTTCGTCAACCGTCCACGCCCACCTTTCGAACTTGGAGAAGCTCGGCGTGCTGCGCCGTGACCCGACTAAGCCGCGCGCAATGGAGCTGCTCGATCGCGCCACCCGCGGGGCCGGCGCCGCCGTTCAAGGCGCGCTGGGCAAGGCCACGCCGCGCGGCCTGCCGCTGGTCGGCGCAGTTGCCGCCGGTTCGCCGATCCTCGCCGAGGAGAACATCGAGGAGTACGTCCAAGTGCCGGCCGCGGCCGGCGGCGAGGACGGCGAGTACGTGCTCCGCGTTCAAGGCCAGTCGATGATCGACGCCGGCATCCTCGAAGGCGACTTCGTTGTCGTCCGACCGCAGGACGACGCCAGCGACGGCGAGATCGTCGTCGCGATGGTCGGCGATGACGAGGCGACTGTGAAGCGCTTCTTCCGCGAGAGCGATCACATCAGACTGCAGCCGGAGAATCCGGCAATGCAACCGATCCGCACGAAGGACGTTCAAGTCCTCGGGCGGGTCGTTGGACTCTTTCGGAGCGTCCGATGAGCGCCGTAACGCTCACGCCGCTTCGCAGGGAGCGCCCAAGGAACAGCGGTTGTCGCACCGCTGCCCAGGGCGCTCGAGGGCTCACGCTCGACGATTTGATCGTCGGCGTATGGGAGGGCCTTCACGCCGACCATTCGGTCGCGTGCCCGGTCTGCGGCGCGGCAATGATGCCGCGCGTTCAGACTGGGCCGCGTCCGGTGGCCGGAAAATGTGACAGCTGCCACTCAGTTCTGGGCTAGCGCCACGCTCTTGCTAGCGAGCGGTGATGAACAGCTTCTGAGCTGAGTTGCCACCGACGCCCGAGGGCTCAACTTGAATGTCGATCCCACCTTGCAGCTCGCCGGTCGTCCACGGCGTATTGCGCGGTGGAACGCCGTAGCACCTGCTGCCGATCGCCCACGAAAGCGTAATCGTCGGCTTCGTAGCCTGGTCGCTAGCTGTGTCGGTCGGCATCGCCGTGTCGGTCGTGCTTAGCGCGTCGCACTTACCTGAGCCGTTCGGCAGATCGGGTGTGTACTTGAAGCCGCCCAGGTCATAGAACGCGTTGTCGGCAAAGCCGGCCTCGCCGTCGAACGCAAGGCGCTGTGGACGGTAAAGCTCCGCCTCGAGCGTCTCGCTCTGTGCGAGCGGGATGCTTGGGCTGTCGACCCTAGGGCCGTCGGGGCCGGGGGTGTTCTTTGAGTAGTCGATAGTTCCCGATGCAGCACCGGTGCTGTATCGAATGACCATCGGGTTCGTCACGAAGACGAACCCTGGACTGCTGGTGAACTCATGCGTCTTGCCGTCAGCCGTCGTCAGGCGCATCGCGAACGTGTCCTGCCCGGAAGGCAGGTCGGTTGCGCTGAACGCGTGGCCAGAGGTGAGTGCGCGGTTGCCGCAGAGCTTCCCGTTACCAATCGTCCACTGATAGTCCCCTGAGTTGCAAACACTGCCGAGGTCTAGATAGTCGCTGGGCGCATATGCCACGTCCACGCCCTTCAGTTCGGTCTTGGTGACCTGCGAGCCGCAGACCGTCGGGATCGAGGAGAAGACCATGCTCATCGTGTTCGTCACAGCTTCCGGAACGGAGGTCAAGGTGGCTGCAAATGGCCCTGCGCCATAAGCGTTGATCGTGCCAGCGAAGCCCGGCTGCGTCGCCTTGAAGTTGGTGAAAATCTTGAAGTCCACGGCAGCGCAGGTCGTGCTCGTGTCATCGGTCACAGTCGGCGTTGGCGCATCGCTGTCGGACGAGTCGGTCTTACTGTCGCCGTCATCGTTGACGTCGAAAGCGTTGGGGATGCCGTCCTTATCGAGGTCGCCACCGAGCAGCTTGTCGGGTTGCACAGTTGAACCTGGCTGGTTCGGTTGACCTGGCTGGTTCGGTTGACCTGGTTGGTTTGGTTGACCTGGTTGGTTTGGTTGACCCGGCGTTTGGCTGGTCTTTGCTCCCGAGACGGGCTGCTTGCCGTAAGTGCCTACGCCAAGAGGCTTCCCCTTGACGGCCTTGGCCGCTGAGCTGCTTGCTGTGTCAGCCGCCTTTGAGCTCGCTGCAACACTGGCATAGCCTTGTTGTTTCGTTACTTTCCTGACAGTCAGGGTGCCAAGGCTTGTTGTCGCCTGTGCCGCCTTAAGTTTCGTGTAGACGGTTGTGGCCGATGCCTGCTTGCCGCCCTTCCATCCGAGCACGGCGGGACCGAAGTACTCGCCCTTGCTGGTCGTCTTGGCGCCGCTGATGAGCTGCAGCGTCGCGCCAGCGATTGTCGCGACGCTTTTCGTTTTAAGCGATACAGCCTGCGAATCTGATTTGATCGGCGCCGAGGCGAGTAGGCTGCCACCCTTGCCGACCAGCAGTAGCGTTAGATTCTTGCCTTTTTTGATCGTCAGCTTGACGGTGTAAGGCTTGTTCGAAGCGGCAACAGCGGGTTGCGCGCAAACTAGGGCTACCAGCAAGGCCAGCGTCAAAAGGGCGGCCTTCGCAAACGGGCTAAAGCGGTCGGTCGAAGTCATCTCTGATTCCTTCGCTCGGTATTGGGTCGGTTTCGGTGTGCTGTTGGTTAGAACCGATGAAGAGGCAAAAAGTAACACGCTCGCCGTCGCCTTGCGCCGGTTAAGTCTGATGCCATAGTTCGCTGCCTTTCTGCCGGGCAGCGGCTGATGCAGCCTCGCTTGGCCCCGCCCGCTAATCTCTTTCGTGTACGCCAGACAGTCGCGGGGGGAGAGAAAACCCTTCGAGGAAAGTCCGGACATCGCAGGGCACGGTGGTCGGGAAGCCGACCCGGGGAAACCCGCGGGAAAGTGCCACAGAAATACACCGCCGATGGCGTGAGTGAGTTGGACGTCCGCTCATTTGCGCACAGGTAAGGGTGAAAAGGTGCGGTAAGAGCGCACCGGCGTCGTGGTAACACGGCGGCCAGGTAAACCCCACCGGATGCAAGACCAAGCAGAACCGTTTGTAGGCTGCCCGCCAAGGTTCAGGTAGGTCGCAAAGATGGATGGCTGTCCAAGACAGAATCCGGCTTACCGGCGTACTAAGGGAAGGGCCTCGCTTGCGGGGCCCTTTCTATTGCCCCGTTTGCTTAGTGGGCGCAGCTATGCGAACATACGTTCGCCTATGGTTGTCGCCGTCATACTGCCCCGCTTTTCGCTCGCAATCGCTGCCGGTGGCCGCGCCGCGCTGGCCGAAGGGCCGCTGGCGCTGGCGCCGGAGCCCGGCCGCGCGGCGCTGGTTGGTGAGGTTTCGCCTGCCGCCGAAGCGCTCGGCGTGGCTCCCGGGATGAAGATCGCTGAGGCCTTGGCGCGCGCTCCGCGGCTGCGGCTGATCGCCGCCGACCCGGTTGCCGTTGCCGATAGCTGGGAGCGGGTGCTGGTGCGACTTGAATCTGTTGGCGCGCAAGTTGAGGACGGGGGAGTGGGGCTCGCCTGCTTTGAGGCGCGCGGGCTCGGTCGCCTACATGGCGGCTCGCTCGACGGCGTCGTGAAGGCAACCCGTGCGGCGCTGAAGTTGCCGGCACGGATCGGCGCTGGCTCTTCGCGCTTCTGCGCCGTCGTCGCCGCAGAGCAGGCGCGTAGTCGCAGGCCGTCGGTAGTTGACGGCGCCGCGCAGCTGGCCGGCGCTCCAGTAGCGCTGCTGGCGCGCGAGCCGGCAACGGCGAAGCTGGTCGAGCCGCTCGCCCGCTTTGGCATTACGACGCTCGGCCAGCTCGCCGCCTTGCCGCGCGGCAGCGTCTCCGATCGCTTCGGCCGCGCCGGCATCACGGCCTGGGAGATGGCGCACGGCAACGACCGGCCGCTGCGTCCGCGCAAGCCAAGCGAACCGCTGGAAGAGACGCTGACGCTGATCGAATCGGCCTCCGGCCCGCAGCTCGCGGTCGCGCTCGAAATGCTCGTTGACTCTTTGCTGGCCCGCAACGAACTCGGTGGCCGCACGCTGCGCGCGGCAACGCTCTCGGCTGAGCTGACTGAGGGCGGCACCTGGCGCGAGCGCGTCGTCTTCCGCGAGCCGCTCAGCGACGCGCTGCGAATCCGCACCGCGCTGGCACTAAGGCTGGCGCTGCTGCCCGCCCCGGCTAATTCGCTGCGACTTGCCGCCGAGCAGCTCGGCCCGCCGGCGCCGCCGGCCGAGGCGCTCTTCGATGACGACGAGTTCCGCCGCGCCGGGCGGCTCAGTGAGGCGATCGGCCAGCTGCGAGCGCTGGCCGGGCCGCAGGCCGCGCTGCGCGTGCTGCTCGCCGACCCGCAGTCGCGGATCCCTGAGCGCCGCGCCGTCCTAACCCCTTACGAGCGATGACGCCGGCCGCGAGGAGGCTCGGAGCGCCGCGCGCGGTGCGCGTCTGCGCCGGTGTTGGCGGCAGGCCGCTCGAGGTTGAGGGCAGCGAGATCAGCGCCGTGCGCGAATCGTGGCTGGTTGAGGACAGCTGGTGGAGCGAGCAGCCACTGAGGCGGCGCTACTGGGAGCTTGTGACGATCGAGGGGGGAGACCTCGTCGTCTTTCGCGACCTCGTCGGCGGCGGCTGGTTCCGCCACCGCTGAGCGGCAATCCTGCGCGCCGCTGTGCGCGCTTCGAGGGTGGCTGGCAGTAGCGGCGTAACTAGCGTGCCGCCAACTTCTGCCGTGTGCGCAACGACAGCGGCCAAGCAAGCCTTGAGTACATCGTCCTGCTCGTGATCTCAACGCTGGTGGTCGGCGGCGGCGCGATGGCGGTCAA
>JAEMTR010000103.1:3158-5302 GCA_016462245.1 Solirubrobacteraceae bacterium | reverse complement strand
GTCCAACCCAACCGGCTCGACCGCGGCGCAGTTTTGCTCTGCGGCGAGCGATAAGGAGCACCACCTGATGACACGTATTCGTAATCGCGCGGCATTGCTCGCGCTACCGCTAGCCCTCGGCACCCTTGCGGTTGGTGCCAGTAGTGCGTCGGCTGATTCAACGGACTGGGGCGATAACGGCTCAGGCGTGTGTAACGTCGTACAGTCCAGCTGGACCCCTTCTCAGGCTGGGGCAGAGCTCGGTACCTACTGCATGCAATCGGTAACCGGCTGGATTCAGATCAACGGGGGAGCGACTCAGACCCAGACAATAAGTTGCGACAACAATGCTCCCGGCGGATCCCCGGGGCTCTCTTGGAGCCTCGACGGGCAGGCCTACGTGAACGCGGGTCCATGGAATATGTTGGGCTACAACGCTAATAAGAACACAGCCGGTGGCGGTGGCGCGACGAACAATGTCGGATGGCAGACTGGCGACGGTGGCGATGCAGATCTGACTGGTGGTGACTACACCGGTTACGACGACGAAGGATCCGACCAAGCCAACGGAGGGGCGTACGGATACGGCGGCGCAACGGTGACGAACTGGGGGGGCAATGGGAACTGGCAGGCCGCGATCGCGTGCGTCAACCAGGCAGGTATATCGGCAGGGTCGTCAAGCATCGCGCCCGTGCGCTTCCGCGACAAGACCATGGATACCGTTAATAAGGCTAAGGGCAGGGGATTTCTGGTTCGTGAGTTTGCGCTGAAGAAGAACGTGACGCGGACCAGCACGCGTAGCTGTCCTGCAGGGATGGTGAGGAGGGGCAACCTTTCATACACCGTTCAGGAGTTCCCGGCCGACCACAAGTCGCCGAAGTGGAAGGACCGCGCGCTGGTGGACGTGAAAATGACGCCCAAGGGCAACAACGCCGGCAGCGTGAAGATGACGCTCAAGCGGGCCAAGAGCCCGACTGTGGTGCAGTTCCAACTGCGCTGCGGCAAGCGATAGGGAGCAATAACTCATGACACGTATTCGTAATCGCGCGGCACTGATCGCGGTGCCGCTAGCACTTGGAGCTCTTGCGTTTGGCGCAAGTAGCGCATCTGCCAACTCATCGAACTGGGGCGACAATGGTTCCGCCACATGCACCAACCTCGAGTCAAACTGGAGCCCATCCCAGAGTGAGGCCGAACTCGGTACTTATTGCATGCAGTCTGTGACTGGCTGGATTCAGATCGGCGGCGGCGCGAGCCAGAGCCAGGCAATCAGCTGCTCAAATAACGCCACGTCAGCGGGGCTCGCGTGGAGCACCGACGGGCAACCCTACGCCAACGCAGGCCCGTGGTATTCCTTGGGGATTCTCTCCGCCCTCGGGATGACGAGCGATTTCGTTGGCTGGCAGACCGGCGGCGGGGGCACGGACCTCTCTTCGGAGGCTTGGTTCGGAGGGTTAACGTTTGGCAGTAATTCTGGTGCCCAGTACGGTGCCGCGGGCGCGAGCGTCACGAACTGGGGCGGCGGCGGTAGCTGGCAGGCCGCGCTCGCGTGTGTCAACGCCGCGGGCGACGCACTAATGACGGCTAGCAACGACGGCAACTGTCAGGCCGCGACCTGGTGTGTCAACGCCGCGAGCGGCATCATCGGCACGTCCTCGGTTTCAGCTGCAAGCGCCGCCCCTGTGCGCGTCCGCGATAGGACGATCGACTCAGCTGATAAGAAGAAGAGCAGGGCGTTTCTGGCTCGTGAGTACGCGCTGAAGAAGAACGTGACGCGCACCGACACCCGTAGCTGCCCGGCAGGAATGGTGAGGAGGGGCGATCTGGCATACACCGTTCAGGAGTTCCCGGCCGACCACAAGGCGCCGAAGTGGAAGAACCGTTCACTAGTTGACGTGAAGACGACGGCTAAAGGTAAGAACGCCGGCAGCGTGAAGATGACGCTCAAGCGGGCCAAGAACCCAACTGTGGTGCAGTTCCAACTGCGCTGCGGCAAGCGATAGGAAGAAGCAGCACCCGGACCGCATTCGTCCGGAGTGATGGGTTCACGCGGCTGTCAGCAGGCTTAACGCCATGCTGGCAGGCCGCGGGACACCATCAGCGCCGCAAAGCCATAGGGTGACCGGTGGTGACCGCGATGTGGTGCAACTAAAGATGGAGCAGGT
>JAEMTR010000103.1:0-3058 GCA_016462245.1 Solirubrobacteraceae bacterium | reverse complement strand
TTCGCCGGTTATCAAGTGAGCCGCTATGAACATTCGCTGCAGTCGGCGACGCGGGCTCAGCGCGACGGTCGCAGCGAGGAGTACATTGCCGCAGCTCTGCTCCATGACATCGGCGATGAACTCGCGCCGTACACGCACGGCGAGATGGTCGCGGCAATCATGCGGCCCTACATCGCACCCGAGCTCTGCTGGATCGTCGAGCACCACGGCGTCTTCCAGCAGTTCCACTACGGCGAGGTAACCGGCGATGACCCCAATGCCCGCGACATCTATCGCGACCATCCGTCCTTCCACGCCTGCTCTGAGTTTTGCGCGCTCTACGACCAGAACTGTTTCGACCCTAACTTTGAATCCGACCCGATCGAAAGTTTCGTGGCGATCGTTGAGCGTGTCTTCTCAGAGCCGCGTTATCTAAGCGCGGGCTAGCAACACAGACTCGTTGCCGCTTGCGTGATCCCAACGCGCCAGATCGACGTAAGGGATGTATGACAACTACACAGACTCCTCCAACCACAAACCGTCCTGATACCGCAAAGCTGGCTCGCTGGCTGATTATCGCCGCGGCTGGCATCTCGATGGCGCTCTCGGTCGGCATCTGGTTCCTCGCCGACGACCAACTGGCCGGCATCTTCGTCGGCACCTGGGTACCGAGTATCCTCGCGCTCGGAGTGCTAATTATTCCGCGAAAGACTCAATGAACAATCTGCCGCTCTTCATTGCTGGTTTTCTAATCAGCTGCATAGTGATCGCGGCAATTGGCATCCTCATATACGCTGCCGTTCTCGACGGCCGTTACGAGCGCGAGCAGCAGGCAGAGCGCGCGCCAGATACAGCCTGAATTCCTTGAAGCAGGGGCGAGCGCCGTTAGACTGGCGTAATGGGTTCAATCCCGATCAACATTGATGAGCTTGTAGGGAAGACTCCGGTCGTCGAGATGACGGCGCTGCTCGGCCCGAGCGCCGCGCCGGGCGCGCGTCTGTTCGCGAAAATCGAAGCCTTCAACCCTGGCGGCTCGGTTAAGGATCGGATCGGTGTGTCGATGATCAACGCCGCCGAGCGCGATGGCCTGATCGAACCGGGCAAGACGATGATCGTTGAAGCGACCTCCGGCAACACGGGAATCGCGCTGGCCTTCGTCTGCGCGGCGAAGGGCTACGAGCTGCAGGTATTCCTTCCCCAAGGGATGAGCCGCGAGCGCGAGGCCCTGCTGAGGATGTATGGAGCCAAAGTCGAGGTCGTCGAGTCAATGGGTGGAATGAGCGAGGCAGTTGGCGCGGCGCGGCAATTGGCGGCGGCGGGCGATGCCTTCCTGCCCGATCAGTTCGCCAACCCTGCGAACCCGGAAGCGCACCGCACGGGAACCGGGCCGGAGCTACTAGCGGCGCTCGACAACAAGATCGATATTTTCGTCGCTGGCGTGGGAACCGGCGGTACGATCACCGGTGCGGGGGAGGCGATCAAAGCCGTTAATCCGAAGGCGAAAGTGATCGCCGTTGAGCCGCAAAGCTCGCCCGTTCTATCAGGCGGCGTGGCTGGGGTGCACCGCATCCAAGGGATCGGCGCTGGCTTCGTTCCGGCCGTTCTCAACCTCGAATTGATCGACGAAATAATCACCGTGAGCGACGAAGAGGCGGTTCTTGCAGCGCGCGCCGCAGCATCGCTGTGCGGCGTGCTCGCGGGCCCGTCCTGCGGCGCTGCGCTGACCGGAGCAATCGAGGTGGCCGCCCGTCCCGAGTCGAAAGGCGCTCGAATCGCAGTCGTTCTGCCCGATTCCGGTGAGCGTTACATCTCGGCGCCATACTTCGCCCCGGCGGCCTGAGCGCCCGCCGCTAGGCTGGTTCTCGTGTTCGGCCTTTCAACACTGACGCGCGTAGCAAGCGAGCTCCGCCGCGACGTCGCAGCAGCCCACCAGCGCGACCCCGCGGCCCGTGGTGTCTCATCGACCGAGATCCTGGCCTCATGGCCAGGCGTCCACGCACTCATCTCGCACCGCATCGCGCACCTGCTCTATGAGGCTGGGGTGCCGGTAGCGCCGCGATCAATTGCCTACATCAGCCGTTCGATCACCGGCGTTGAGATTCATCCGGCGGCAAAGATCGGCAAGGGCCTGCTAATCGATCACGGAACCGGCGTTGTGATCGGCGAGACGGCCGAGATCGGCGATGACGTGACGATCTACCAAGGAGTGACGCTCGGCGGCACAGGATTTGCAACAGGCAAGCGCCACCCGACGCTCGGTGATGAGGTCACGATTGGCTCCGGATCGAAGCTGCTCGGGCCAATCGAGGTCGGCCGCGGAGCGAAGATCGGCGCCAACAGCGTTGTGATCACCGACGTCCCAGCCGACGCGACCGTCGTAGGTAACCCCGGCCACGTCGTCCGCGTTGACGGCCGCAAGCCGGTCGGGCCTGACGCAGACTGGATCCATCTTCCTGACCCCGTCGCTGACGCGATCAAGCGGCTATCCGAACGGATCGAGGCGCTCGATGCCCGCGTTGCCGAGCTGAGCGGCGATGAAGCCGAGCCTGCGCCAGTCCGCCCGCTGCGCTCGGTTCGCGGACCGAACCCAGCCGGCGGATAGGGCTCGTTCGCAGCAGCGCAGGCCGCCGCTCGCGCGCCTATCCTCGACTGTGATGCCTGGACCGCCGACAGCCGACCGAATAGAGCAGTTGCTCGATGGTCTGAACGACCCTCAGCGTGAGGCTGTAACGCACGACGGAGGCCCGCTGCTGGTGCTCGCTGGCGCCGGCTCCGGAAAGACGCGCGTACTGACCCACCGCCTCGCTTGGCTAGTCGAAACAGGCCGCGCAAGCTCCGGTGAGATCCTCGCGATCACCTTCACGAACAAAGCCGCAGAGGTGATGCGCGGCCGCGTCGAACACCTGCTCGGCCACTCAACTCGAGGAATGTGGGTGATGACTTTTCACTCCGCCTGCGCGCGGATTCTCCGCGTCGAGGCAGAGCGGATCGGTTACACGCGCGGCTACACGATCTACGACCAATCCGACAGCCGGCGGCTGATCAAGCAGTGCCTCGACGAGCTTGGGGTAGACCCAAA
>JAEMTR010000102.1 GCA_016462245.1 Solirubrobacteraceae bacterium | reverse complement strand
CGGCGAAGGGGCCGCAACTGACAGTCACCGCAAGCAAGCGGCGCAACCTTGGCAACGGAGTAATCCCAGTCAAAGTTCGCTGCCCGAAAGAAGCCTGCCAGTTCGTAACTGAGGCAGCGATACGCTCACGAGCTCGCGGCGCCAATCGGACCCGCAGCTACGCGATGTACCGCGCCGTCGCCGTCGCCGCGCAGGCCGGAAGTTCAAGGACGATGTTGGTCAAGCTCAGTAAGAGCAACCGCCGCAAGCTGCGCCGGGCTTTGAACAGGCGCGCGACGCTCAGCGCCCAGATCAAAGTCACCGCCGTCAACGCGGCCGGAGGAGTGACGAAGAAGACAGTCACCGTCAAGATTCGCAGCCGTCGCCGCTGATCGGTCACAACGGCGAGGCAGCCCAGTATCCTCGACCGTTCCGGTCCGGGGTGCTCTCGCCAGCACAACGGGCCGGTCCTAGCCGACGTAGCTCAGTTGGTAGAGCACTTCACTCGTAATGAAGGGGTCCCCGGTTCGAATCCGGGCGTCGGCTTCACCTGAGGCGCCGCTAATGCGGCGTTTCTGCGTTTCATGGCTCTCAACGTTCAAGTTCTGGAGTCAGTGGCAGCCGAACCTACGCCGTAGAACGTAACGCAATGCTAATCTTGGTGCTCGGTCGGTCACCAGCCAGCGCGCTAGTGAAGGCCGATTAACGACTAAGCGAACGGAGCTAACAAATGGCTCTTGAACCCCTAATGAAAGTGATCAACTCGATGCATTCTTTTGCGAAGGTTTTCTGTCTGTCGCTCCTATCGGTCGCGCTGCTCGCTGGCTCAGCGCAGGCGCGCACCGTCAACGGCTGCAAAATCAAAGCTGGGACGAACTGCCATCACAAAAACCTCAACGGCAAGAACCTACGCGGAGCAAAACTAAGCGGAGCAACGCTTCATCACGTCAAGCTACGGAACGCCGACCTGCGGAAGGCCGACCTACGCGGCGCCGACCTACGCGAAGCCGATCTGCGCAGAGCTGACCTACGCGGAGCGAACCTCAAAGGCGCGAAACTGCACTATTACACCGCACCAAAGAAGAAGGGCGCGCGCACATCAGCTGGGTCTACCACCCCGTCCTGTAATCCGAACTGCTCAGGTGCAAACCTGTCCTACTCGGACCTGATGAGCGCGAACCTGTCCAACGCAAACCTGACCTACGCGGATCTGACCGGCGCGCAGGTGAATAATGCGAATCTGTCCTACGCGGACCTGTACTCCGCGGAACTTGGAGAGACGGACCTGACCAGCGCGAACTTTTTCTACGCGAACCTGACCTACGCGGAGCTGGGCAACGGGAACCTGTCCAACGCGAACTTTTCCTATACGAACCTGACCTACGCGAGAATGGCCTTCGCGAACCTGCTCAACGCGAACTTTTCCTACGCGAATCTTTCCTATCTGGACATGAGCGACCCTACGAACCTCGGCTCCGCGGACTTCACCAACGCGACGGGCTGCACCACAGTCACGCCCAACGGAATCCTCAGCGGCCAAAGCTGTTACAACGGAATCGAGCCGTTGGTTAACCCATGAAAGCCGCGCTGCGCCGGCCAGATAGGGGTCAACACCTAGGTAAACACAGCAACCGAAGCCCCCGTCCTTAACTCGTAATGAATGGGCCCCCGTTCGAATCCGGGCGTCGACTCTACGTTTGCGGGAATCTGACACCCCGAAATCGAGGGGGCGTCAGCAGAGATCGGGACGGCAGGCCGAGCGCGATGTATACCTGCTTGTGGTTCTCTCCTGTTAACCGCATCGCCTCAAAACAAGGAAATATGACCAGATGAGCATCCTCACACCCTCAGACTCAGGCTACGAAGACGCACGCAGAGCTGCTGTCTGGAACAGGCGGATCCCGAATCAGAACCCGGATGTAATCGTTCTCGCCGAGACCGCAGACGATGTCGTCAAGGCGGTCAACGACGCAAGAGCTGCCGGTCGCAAGGTGTCAATCCGCTCTGGCGGCCACAGCTGGTCAGGCAACCACATCCGGCAGGGAGCAACCCTGATTGACCTTTCCCGAATGGACTCGATAGTTGAGATCAACCGGGAGGCCAAGACAGCGATCGTTGAACCAGGCTGCCACGGCACTGTCCTGTTGAAAGAACTGATGGCACTAGACCTCTTCTTCCCCGTTGGGCACTGCGTCGGCGTAGGCATCGGTGGATTCCTCCTACAAGGCGGCTTCGGCTGGAACAGTCGCGTCTATGGCCCTGCCTGCATGAGCGTCACAGCCGTTGATGTGGTTACAGCCGACGGCGAGCTTGTTCGCGCTGACGCGGACAACCATCCGGAGCTCTACTGGGCCGCCCGTGGCTCAGGCCCAGGCTTCTTCGGTGTCGTCACCCGCTTCCACCTGAAGCTCTACGACCGCCCGAAAGCGATTGTCAACTGCGCCTATATCTACCCGGCCGAAGTACTTGAGGAGCTGTTCACATGGGCAGGTGAGATCGGGCCTAAGGTCCCGATCCAGATGGAGTTCATCCTCCTACCTCACTTCGGTTTCGACGGCGGCAAGGAGATTCCGGTTGCCGGAGCAACCTTCGCCGACTCCGAAGAGGAAGCCCGGGAGATTGCAAAGATCCTCGAGACGTCACCCGTGCTTGACAAGGCAACCATCGCTATGCCCTACCTCCCTGCTGCGATGGAGGACTTCTTCGGCGCAGTCCACTTCCAGTACCCAGACAACCACAGGTGGTGCCCAGACAACATGTGGACGCATGCCAGCGCTGCCGAGCTGATCCCAGGCATTGCGGAAATAGTGCGAACACTCCCGGAAGACCCTTCTGACACGCAGAACTTCTCGCACTTGCAGTGGATGAACTGGGGGCCGAACCACCCCGATGCACCTGAGCGACCCGACATGGCGTTCAGTAACGAGGATGATGTCTTCCTCTCTGCCTACGCCGCCTGGGTGGACCCTGCGCTCGACGCAACCCACAGCAAGTGGGCGGCTGAACGGATGCGCGACATGGACCACCTTTCTAGCGGTACCCAGCTCGCTGACGAAAACCTTGCCCAACGGCCGTCCCGATTCATGACCGACGAGAACTACAGCCGCTACGACGCATACAAGGCGAAGTACGACCCCGAGAACCTCTTCCATACATGGTGGGATCGACCATAACCACGGCCGAGCAAACAATCCTTGAGGAGTACCTGAAGCGGCCGTTATCACCCGCCAACGCTGAGGCACTCGCTGCCGTGTCAAACGGTCCGATCGATCCAGCTGACGCGCTACCGCTTAACCAGATCGACCGCCAGGTTGACCCCGCTCCGCTGAAGGTTGAGAGCGGTTGGTGCGTGATGCCTGATGCAACGATCAAGGTTCAGGCGCTCACCCCGATGCCCAAGGTCACGGCCGAAATGGTCGACTGGTGGTTTGACTGGCACCCACACCAGGCGATTCGCTACAAGGTCTGGCATCCGCAGGCACACATCAACAACTCTGTGGTTGAGGCCGCGACTGCCGGCGTGAAGGCGCATTGGGGCGCCACCCACTACCCGGTTGAGACGCTCGGTGAGGAGTTGATCAAGGCCCGGATCGAGTTCGTTCCACCGGTCGAGATTGGCTTCTCAAGTAATGAGCTTGAGAACCCGAACGTCGCGACGATCATCTGCGGCAAGGCCGGCGACATGAAGCTGCACGTTCGCCACACCGTCATGTCACATGTCTGGCTGAACGACGGCAACGGTGGCACGAACCTGCGCAGCCACTTCTGGTGTGGCGCGATCATGCGCCCAGATCTTCCAAGCGGCCTAGGCGACGTCGTTGGCAAGCTCATCAACCGTCCGGTAATGCGAAAGCTCGCGATGCCTAAAGGCGTTGGCGAAAGCCTTTCGCTGCACTGTGTCGAGGAGTTCAGCAATCTTGCCGAGATACTTCCCGAGCTGTACACAGAGTTTGCTCCCGCCTGACACTCTCCACGAGAGCACTTAGCTCGTATGAAGGACCGCGCTACGAGCAGAAGATCATGAACGCACTCCACGATCCGATGACGGTCACCTACGGCAGCGTTAAAAAGTAAATAACACAGGACTGTTCGCCGCTTGATATTTTCGATCGTAATTAGCTGGCTGCATGGAGCGGTCAGCGTTGACTAATGGAGCATTAGATACCCATGAAAGTTCGTCTATTGGCAGTTATGGCCGTACTTGCAGTCGGTGCCTTCGCAGGCCCGAGCCAAAGCGTCGCTACGACAGCACAAGCGTCGGCAAAGACAAAGAACGTCCTTGTAAAGGCTGGCCGCTCGAGCACCGTCATCCTGCAGCAGTGCTCAGGCGGGACGATGGGTTGCGGCGGCTGGACAGTGAACGCTGACCCGAACGGGTCGGTCGCGACGATCAGCAGCGTACGCCAGAAGAGCGGCAAAGCTCTCGGCAGCAAAACAACCTTCTACGTGAAGGTCACCGGCGTCCGCAAGGGCACCACGCAGACATCACTGACGAATTCCGCGGGAACGACCACGATCAAGATCAAGGTCGTTAAGTAGCTCGACTCTCAAGCAACCTCCACTTCATCCGGCCGCGCACGCGGCTGGATGAAGTGCGGTTGAGAGCCTCTTCGCCGGCAAGTTCAATGCCGGTCGAAATATCGCCCTGGGCTCGGCGCTTCAAGCAGCCTGGGCCAGCAGCACCGCCACGACCACGCCGTGGGCGCTCCAGGCGATCGTGCGAACCCACGACGACCGAACTAGGCGGCGGTGGGCAAGCGCGTCAAAACCTGAGCCCAGCTCGGCGTGGCGCGGCACCGCAAGCAGGGCTGTGGCCAGCCAAGTTGACGCCGCTAGTAGGAAGCCGGCGACAACGAGAGCCAGCGCGGTCCCCGGTGGGCGGCTGAAGAGCAGCAAGCCGGCCGTAATTAGCTCGATCGACATTGCCGGCAGCACGATCGGCGTGATCCGCTCCGAGTGGCGCCGGTGGTACTCGACAAACCGCTCCGAGCCGACCGACTCAAAGAGCGGGTAGTGAACGACCTGCACGATCCAGCCGAGCCCGGCCATGAACCAGGTCGCTGCGGCGCAGATGATCAGCAGAGTCACGCCGCCAGCTTGGCGGCTAAACCGGATGGCGCAGCCGCGAGGCTAAAGGCGAGGCTCGCCGCGCGGCTAGCTCGGCCGGCTGTAGCCGACCGTCATCTTGGCCGAGGCGAGCGTTGTCTTCTTGATCTTCGCAAGCAGCGCCACGCGCGTAACGGCCGCGCCGCTGGAGAACTTCGGGCTAGCGCTTAGCGCATAGACAGTCAGCGTGTAGTACTTCAGGCCCGGGCCCTGTGAGCACGGCGACGAA
>JAEMTR010000010.1 GCA_016462245.1 Solirubrobacteraceae bacterium | reverse complement strand
GGCGCCGGTCTACTACCATCGCGAGGTGCGCCCAAGCGGGTGCGCCTAGCTTTCTATGACCGCCGCCACCTCCACCCAGAAGATCCGCGTCGTCGTCGCCAAGCCCGGCCTTGACGGCCATGACCGCGGCGCGAAGATCATCGCCCGCGCCTTGCGTGACGCCGGCATGGAAGTGATCTACACCGGCCTCCATCAGACACCGGAGCAGATCGTCGAAACTGTCGTGCAGGAGGATGCCGATGCGGTCGGCCTCTCAATTCTCTCAGGCGCTCACATGACGCTGGTGCCGAAGATCGTTGAGCTGCTCCGCGCTCAAGGAATCGACGACGTTGTCGTAACCGTCGGCGGCACGATTCCAGCCGACGACATCCCGCAGCTCAAAGAGCTCGGCGTCGCAGCCGTCTTTACGCCCGGCGCACCAACCCAGGAAATAATCGACTTTCTCGTTAGCGCCGTAGGAGAGAGAGAACCTCGTTAGTCCCGCAGTCCGAAGTCGATTGACTAGTCAGTCAACGCCACCGATACACTTTTAAACAGACCGAAATAGGAGATTGACGAAGTGAAAATTTGCGTTCTCGTTAAGGAAGTACCGGACGCTGCCGTCCAGAAAAAGATCGACCCTTCAACGGGCCGGATGGATCGCAGCGGTGAAAAGAACCTCAACCCATATGACACTCACGCGATTGAAGCTGCAATGCAGCTGAAGGAGAGCGGAGCGATGGCCGTCGACGAAGTCGTCGCCGTCACAATGGGCCCCGATTCGGCTGAGCGCGCGCTGCACAAGGCCGTCTCGCTCGGCGCCGACCGCTCGATCCACCTCGCCGACGATTCGCTCGCCGGCTCCGACGTCGCAGCCACCGGCTACGCGCTCTCGAAGGTGCTCGAGAAGGAAGCCCCCGATCTAGTTCTGCTCGGTCAGCAGTCCGATGACGGCGAGTGCTACACAATCGGCGCCGTTGTCGCCGACCATCTGAAGTTCCCATCGCTCACCCAGGTGATCAAGATTGACGTTGACGGCGGCACGAAGCTGCGCGCCGAGCGTCAGGCTGAGTACGGCTACGACACTGTCGAGATCAATCTGCCAGCCGTGATCTCGGTTGGCGACGCGATCAACGAGCCACGCTACCCATCGCTGAAGGCGATCATGGGCGCCAAGAAGAAGCCGCTGGAGAAGGTCTCCGTCGGCGACGCTGGGATCGACGCCTCGAAGGTTGGCGGCGACAACTCAGCAGCACAGTGGACCGGCTCGATCGAGCCGCCAAAGAAGGAAGCGGGACGAATCATCGAAGACGAAGACACATCTGAGACGGTCGAACAGATCGTTGCCTGGCTCGACGAGAGGAAGCTGATCTAAATGGCGAACATTCTGGTTTACGCGCTGCAGTACGAAGGCGCCTTCAATAAGAACTCGCTCGGTGCCGTGTCGGAGGCCGCGAAGTTGGCCGCTGAGCTCGGTGGCGAAGCACACGCAATCGTCGTCGGCCAAGGCGTCAGCGACGATCTCGCTGGCACGCTTGGCAACTACGGCGCGACCAAAGTCTTGAACGTCGAGGGCCCTGAAGGGCTGGCGCAGCCGGTCGTTGACGCAATGGCGGCTGCGATTTCAGCCGGTGACTATGGCTATGCGATCTTCGGTGGCGGGCTGCTCGGCTTCGAGGTTGGAGCCGGCTTGGCTGCCCGTCTGGGAGCAGGCGTCGCAATGGAGATCACGGCTGTTCGCGCAGAGGGCGGCAAGCTCGTCGCCGAGCGCCCGATCCTCGGCGACTCAGCGATCTCGCAGATCTCATTCCGCAGCGACCTCGGCATCATCATCAGCCGACTGAACGCCTTTGAGATCAAGGAGACCGGCGGCACGGCGGCAGTTGAGTCGCTTAGCGTTGAGTTCTCACCGTTCTCAGGCCAGGCAACGATGATTACCCGCGGCGAGCAGCGTGGCGCCGACGTTGACATCGAAGGAGCCGATGTTCTGATCGCCGGTGGCCGCGGCCTCGGCGCAGAAGAAGGCTTTGAGCTTTGCGAAGCTCTCGCCGGAGCGTTTGGTGGCAACTCGGCCGTGGCAGCAACGCGCGCCGTTGTTGACGCCGGTTGGTTCCCTTACGCCGGGCAGATCGGTCAGACCGGCAAGACGGTCGCACCGAAGCTCTACCTCGCGGCCGGTATCTCGGGCGCCATCCAACACAAGGTCGGCATGCAGGGCGCTGAGCACATCGTCGCGATTAACAAGGATGCAAACGCGCCGATCTTCGAGTTCAGCGATCTGGGCATCGTCGGCGATCTAAATAAGATCATGCCGAAGCTGACCGAAGCCGTTAAGGCCAAGAAGGGCGCCTGAGCGAAGATGGCGAGAAAAAACGGCAAGGTTGTACCGGGGTCATATCCGCCGCCGGTTGATTCGCCCGCAGAGTTCATCAAGCGCGAGCTCGATGCTGAGGACGAGCGGATCGACGTTGGCGTGGCGATCGTCGGCGGCGGCACCGCGGGCCTTGCCTGCGCCAACCGCCTGCTCGATCTTCTTGCCGACGACCCGGAGACGCTCGAACGGCTCGGCGAGGTTCCTGTTGCCGTAATCGAGAAGGCCAAGACCTGCGGCGGCCACAACCTCTCCGGCGCTGTGATGCGCCCCGAAGCGCTGGAGAAACTATTCCCCGACGTTTCACGCGAGCAGTGGCGCGAAGAGGGCTTCGCCTTCGGTGAGATCAAGAAGGAAGCCGTCTACCTGTTGCCCAACAGCAAGATGAAGGTCCGCATCCCACCGCCACCACCGCTGAAGAACCATGGCAACGAGTCGATCTCGGTTGCCGGGATGTGCCGCTTCATGGCCGCTAAGGCAGAGGAGAAGGGCGCCTACCTGCTAACCGAAACTGCGGCTGCGCAGCTACTCGTTGAGGACGGCACCGTGCGCGGCGTTCGCTCCGGCGACAAGGGCCGCGGCAAGGAAGGCGAACAGCTCGGAAACTTTGAGCCGGGCGCCGACGTAACGGCGCAGGTAACGGTTCTCTCCGAAGGCTGTTGGGGCAGCCTGACCGGCGCCGCAATTCGCGAGTTTGAGCTTGCCGCCGGGCGCGAGCCGCAGGTTTGGGAGCTCGGCGTAAAAGAGGTTTGGAAGGTTGACAAGCCGCTCGACCGCGTGATCCACACGGTCGCTGGCTGGCCGCTGAAGATCTCAGCCAAGTACCACCAGATCGGTGGCTCTTGGATCTACCCGATGAAGGATGAGAAGACCGGTGATGACCTAGTTTCGATCGGCTTCGTGATCGATCTCGACTACGCCGACGCAACCACTTCAGCCCACGATCTGCTGCAAACCTTCAAGACGCATCCAATGGTCAAGAAGATCCTCGAAGGCGGCGAGCGCGTCGCCTGGGGCGCGAAGGCGCTCCCTGCCGGCGGCTATTGGGCGATGCCGAAGCTTTCAATGCCCGGCGCCGTCGTCGTTGGCGACGCCGGAGGAATGGTCAACACGGCCGCTTTGAAGGGCCTCAACTACGCGATCGAATCCGGCATCACGGCGGCCGAGGCGATTTACGCCAACCTCGCGCGCGGCGAAGATCTTGAGAACTATGAAGAGGCGATTGCCGATTCGGTTGTCGGCAAGGATCTCTACGAGGTTCGTAACGTGCGGCAGCCGTTCGCCAAGGGCCTGATCAAGGGCGGCCCGCTGGTCAACTTGATGATCGCGACGAAGGGGCATTTCCCTGGCGGTCGCTGGTCGCTGCATCGCAACGACGCGCAGCCGATGTTCATCGGCAAGACTTCCGAGGGGTACGTCAAGCCGGACGGCAAGTACACCTTCGACAAGCTCTCAAGCGTCTTCATAACCGGCAACCAGACGCGCGACGACGCGCCCAATCACATCCGCGTTCAGACCCACGTGCCGCGTGAGGTCGCTGAGACGTGGAAGTGGATGTGCCCGGCCGGCGTCTACGAAATTCCCGAGGACGCGCCTGAAGAAGGGCTCGTTGACGTGATCGTCAACTACACAAACTGCATCCAGTGCGGTGCGATTACCGCCAAGGGTGGCCGTCTCACGGCTCCTGAGGGTGGCGACGGCCCGCTCTACCAATTGACGTAATCTGCCGTCCAGAGCGCAACCATTGGGCTATAGCTGTGTTAATGAGGTCGTATGCCTTCACTTCGAGCAACAATCTGTGCCGCATCGGTCGTAGCTTTTAGCCTCGGCGCGCCGCTCTCCGCATTCGCCGACACGCCGACGCCGCTTACTCCGATCTCGGCTGATACTTCTACTTCGGTCGCTTCGGCGAAGGGCAGCGCCGTCGTCAAGCTGGACGCCTGCACGGTTGGCGGCAGCAACGGCCGCTCGGCCAGCTTCAGCTCGAAGATGGAAGGTGGCACTAGCGCTTCGATGGAGCTCCGATTTGACCTCCTCACGCGGCCGACTAGCGGCGGCGAATGGACGGCCGTTACGGGCGTGCCAAAGTTTGGAACTTGGGATCGCCCCAGCAGCAGCAGCAGCGTTATCTGGTCGAAGAGCGTCGGCGGACTGACCGTTGGCCAGAGCTACCGCGTGCTCGTTACCCACCGCTGGCTCTCGAAGAGCGGCCGCGTAATTAGGCGCGTCGTGTTGCCATCAGCGGTCTGCGACCAGCCTGACACGCGCCCCGACCTAACGGCAAGCTTCGTTGGTGCAAGAGCACTTAGCAACGGCAGCACGCTCTACACGCTGATCGTTCGCAACATCGGCTTCGGTGCCGCCAGCGGATTCAGCGTCGCGATGCGCGTCAATGGCGTCGAGCTTCCGACCGCTCGCGTGGCAGCGCTAGGCGCGCGCAAGTCTCGCCTCGTGAGGTTCACGGCCGCCGCCTGCAAGAGCGGCTCAATCTTGCGCGGTGAAGCCGACTTTTCGAAAGAGGTTGTTGAGTCCAACGAGGCCAACAACGTGATCGAACCGGCCTGTCCTTCGACGGGCGGCTAGACTTCTCCACCGATGAAGACCGAACTACATCCCGAGTACGTTGAGTCGCAAGTTCGTTGCACCTGTGGCAACGAATTCGTGACGCGCTCAACCGAAGCTGAAATCGGTGTTGAAATCTGCTCCGAGTGCCACCCGTTCTACACCGGCCGTCAGAAGCTGGTCGACACCGGTGGCCGCGTTGAGCGCTTCCGTCGTCGCGCCGCCAAGCGCTCCGGCGTTGGCTCCTGACCGGATCCGCTGTGTCAACCGCGCAGACTCCTCCGGCTCCTGCGCTCGACGCCGAGCCGGCCGAGTGGGTCGCAACGCGCGACGCCCCGATCGGCGGCCAAGCAGTACTCGAAGGAGTAATGATGCGTGGCGTTGGCGGGTGGGCTGTGGCGGTGCGCGCGCCCGCACCAGATCAAATTGATTCAAAGGGCGAGCGGATCGACGCCAATGATCCGCCGACCGGCGAGATTATCGTTGAAAGCACCGCCGTCAGCTCCGTTCTGGGTCGTCACCGCGCCTTGCGACTGCCGATCATCCGTGGCGTTGTCGCGCTCGGCGAGTCGCTGATGATCGGCTTCCGTGCGCTCGGCATCTCGGCCAACGCCCAGCTCCCCGATGAAGAGGAACCGATCTCGGGCTTGATGTGGGGGCTGACGATCCTCTTCTCGCTGGTGCTTGCGGTTGGGCTCTTTTTCATCATCCCGGTGACGGCAACCAACCTGATCAAAGACCAGCTTGGCTCGGCCGTTCTGTTCTGGATCGTCGAAGGTGTGCTGCGGACGGTGATCTTCCTTGGCTACCTGATTCTGCTCTCGAAGCTGCGCGACCTGCGCCGCACCTTCGAGTACCACGGCGCCGAGCACAAGACGATCTCCTGTTACGAGGCGGGGCTAGAGCTGACGCCCGAGAACGCCCAGCGCTTCTCAAGGCTGCACCCGCGCTGTGGCACCAGCTTCCTGCTGATCGTGATGGTCGTTTCGATTTTCGTCTTCTCGCCGCTAGGACTGTTGCCGTGGTGGGCGCTGATCGCCAGCCGCATCGTTGGCATTCCGCTGATCGCCGGAATCTCATTCGAGGTGATCAAGTTCGCTGGCAAACACCGCACGCACAAGGCCGTCCGCGCGCTGATCTGGCCGGGACTGAAGCTGCAGCTGCTGACCACGCGTGAGCCGAACCTCGATCAGCTCGCAGTAGCGATAGTTGCGCTGAAGTCGGTGCTCGAGCACGAGACCGGCGACGAGAGCGAGGCCGATCTCGTCGGCGTCGAGATCGCCGCTTAGCGCACCCGATCGGCTAGCCAATCCCTTACCGCGCCGGTCGCGGCTAGCCTAAGCGCAGCCGATGATTGAGTCACTGGTAACCCAGATCGAAGCGCGCTTCGCCGAGCTCTCTCGGGAGATCACCGACCCGGCAGTGATCGCCGATCGCGAGCGCTACGCCCAAACTGGGCGCGAATACAGCCGTCTTGAGCAGCCGGCCCAGCTGGCCGAGGCTTGGCGGCGCGCGCCCGACGACGCCGCCGGCGCGCAGGAGCTGATCGCCGAAGGCGGTGACGATGCCGAAGCGCACGAGATGCTGGCCCAGGCTCGCGGGCAGCTGGAGGCGATCGAGGAAGAGCTCCGTCTTGCGATGGTCGAAACCGACCCCAACGACGACAAGAACGTGATTATCGAAATTCAAGGCGGCGCCGGCGGCGACGAGGCAGGGCTATGGGCCGGTGACTGTTACCGCATGCTGACGCGCTACGCCGAACGGCTCGGTTTCAGCGTCGAGCCGCTTGAGCTGAGCGAAGGCAAGTACACCTTCGCCGTCAAGGGCGCAGGCGCCTATTCGATCTTCAAGTTCGAGGGTGGAACGCACCGCGTGCAGCGCGTTCCCCAGACTGAGTCGCAAGGCCGAATTCACACCAGCACCTCAACCGTCGCCGTGCTGCCGGAGGCTGAGGAGGTCGACATCAAGATCGATCAAAATGATCTTCAAGTTGACGTCTACCGTTCCTCGGGGCCCGGCGGCCAGTCGGTCAACACGACCGACTCGGCTGTCCGTATTACGCACAAGCCGACCGGCGTTGTCGTCTCGATGCAGGATGAGAAGAGCCAGCTGCAGAACCGTGAGAAGGCGCTGCGCGTGCTCCGCGCGCGGCTTTACGAGCGGGCAATGGCAGAGCAGAATGCCGAGATTGCCGCCGACCGCCGCTCGCAGGTTGGCAGCGGCGAGCGCTCGGAGAAGATCCGCACCTACAACTTCCCTGACCGCCGCGTCACCGACCACCGCGTCAAGGTCACCGTCCACGACCTCGACGCCGTGCTCGAAGGCCAGCTCGACGAACTAACGGCGGCGCTCCAGGCCGACGAGAAGAGCCGCCTGCTCGAAGCGCAGGCCACGCAGTCCTGATGCGCGGTGTTAGCGTCCGTGACGCGCTAGACGGCGCTCGTACGGCGATTGGAGCCTCGGGCAGCCAGTCGCCAGCGCTCGACGCCGAGCTGCTGCTGGCGTTCGCGCTCGGCATTGACCGGGCGGCGCTGATTACCGATCCCCGGCGCGAGATCACTGGCCCCCCGGTGCGCGTGTATCAAGATCTCGTCCGTCGCCGTTCGGTTGGCCATGAGCCGGTCGCCTACCTCGTCGCCAGCAAAGGCTTCCGTTCGATCGAGCTCGCCGTCGATAGCCGCGTGCTGGTGCCGCGGCCGGAGACCGAGCTGCTGGTGGAGATCGCGCTTGAGCTGCCCCGGCAGGCGCGCGTGCTTGACGTTGGCACCGGCAGCGGCGCTGTAGCGCTGGCGCTCAAGCAGGAGCGCCCGGATCTGATCATCAGCGGCTCCGACATCAGCTCCGGCGCGCTTGAGGTCGCGCGCGGGAACGCTGAGCGGCTCGGCCTCGAGGTTGAGTTCTTTCAGGCCGACCTGCTCACCGGCCTCGGCGGGCAGTGGGACGCGATTCTCTCCAACCCTCCCTACATCGCCGAGAGCGAGCGCGCCAGCCTGCCGCCCGATGTGATCGGCCACGAGCCGGAGCTGGCGCTGATCGCTGGCGCCGACGGCCTTGCCGTAATCCGCCCGCTGGTTTTGGCAGCGGCGCAGAGTGATGCGCGGCTGCTGGCAATCGAACTCGGCGCCGGGCAGGCGAGCGCCGTCTCAGAGCTGATCGGCGCGGCCGGTTTTAGCGGCGTGACGGCTCACTCTGATCTCGCCGGGATCGAGCGCGTAGTCGTGGGGGAGCGGTGAGCACGGCGCCGCTGACAGCGGCTCAAGTCGACGTCTTCGCGCGCTGCATGGCAGTTGGCGGCGTCGCCGTATTCCCATCCGACACCGTCTACGGCCTGGCCTGCGACCCGTCGCAACGAGCAGCGGTGACGCGGCTCTATGCGCTCAAGCGCCGCGAGCTGGAAGCCCCCTCGGCGGTGATGTTCTTCTCGCTCGAGATGGCGCTTGAAGCGCTACCGGAGCTCGGCCCAAAGACGCGCGCAGCACTGGAGCGACTGCTGCCGGGGCCGGTGACGGTACTGCTGAGCAACCCGGCTGGCCGCTACCCGCTTGCCTGCGGCTCCGCGCCGGCCACGCTCGGGCTGCGCGTCCCGGAGCTGAGCGCTCAGCTCGCAGCACTCGGCCAGTTCAAGTGGCCGCTGCTGCAGAGCAGCGCCAATCACGCCGCCGAGCCGCCGCCAAACTCGATCGGAGAATTGGAGCCGACGATCCGCGATGAGGTTGATCTGGTGCTCGATGGCGGCCCTCTCGGCGGGCTCTCATCGAGCGTCATTGACCTCCAGCAATACGAGCTAGAAGGCCGCTGGGAACTGCTCCGTGAAGGGCCGATCGGGAGCGATCAGATCGAGCAACTACTAGGCTGAATTGGCATCGGGCGCACCGCCGCCCAGCTCAGGTATTAGAATCATCAGACTATGGCTCAATTCGCACCGGATTTTCTCAACCGCTCGCTAGATGAGGTCGATCCCCAGATCGCCGCCGTGCTAGCCGACGAGGTCGGTCGCCAGCAGCAGACGCTGGAGATGATCGCCTCCGAAAACTTTGTTCCCGAGGCGATTCTCGAATGCCAAGGGAGCGTGCTGACGAACAAGTACGCAGAGGGTTACCCAGGCAAGCGCTACTACGGCGGCTGCGAGTTCGTCGATGTTGCCGAGCAGCTTGGGATCGACCGTGCCAAGGAGTTATTCGGCGCTGAGCACGCCAACCTGCAGCCTCACTCTGGCGCTTCGGCCAACTCGGCCGTCTACCACGCGCTGCTGCAGCCGGGCGACACGCTTATGGGGCTCGCGCTCGCCCACGGCGGCCACCTCAGCCACGGAATGAAGATCAACATGTCGGGGCGCCTCTACGACATCGCCGCCTACGAGGTCAGCCCTGACGATTACCTGATTGACATGGACGCTGTCGCCGAGCTGGCCCGTGAGCGCCAGCCGAAGATGATCATCGCCGGCTGGTCGGCCTACCCGCGCTACCTCGACTTTGAACGCTTCCGTGAGATTGCCGACGAGGTCGGCGCGCTGCTGCTCGTTGACATGGCGCACTTCGCCGGGCTCGTCGCCGGCGGCGTGCACCCAAGCCCTGTTCCTTATGCCGACGTCATAACTACGACGGTCCACAAGACGCTCGGCGGTCCGCGCGGTGGGATGATTCTCTGCCGTCAGGAGCACGCCAAAGCGATCGACTCGGGCGTTTTCCCCGGCCAGCAGGGTGGCCCGCTGATGCACGTCATCGCCGGCAAGGCGGTAGCGCTCGGGATCGCGCAGAGCGAAGAGTTCCGTGAGCGCCAAGTCCGCACCGTTGAGGGAGCGCGCGCCGTAGCAGCGGCGATTCTCGGCTCAGCCGCGGCGCAGGAGGGGGTAACGGTTCTGACCGGAGGAACCGACGTGCACCTTGTGCTCGTTGACCTGCGCGACTCCCAGATCGACGGTCAGCAGGCCGAGGACCGCTTGGATGAGATCGGCATCACCGTTAATCGCAACGCCGTGCCGTTCGACCCGCGCCCGCCGATGGTCACCAGCGGCCTAAGGATCGGCGCCAGCGCGCTCGCGACGCGCGGCCTGCAGGTCGAGGACTTCAGCGAGATTGGCCAGATCATCGCGATCGCCTTGACCGATGAATTCGAAAGCCGTCGGCCTGAGCTGGCTGAGCGCGTGACAGTGCTCGCCGAGCGCTACCCGCTCTACGAGCAACTAACTGCTGCTTCAAGCAGATAGTCCGCCGCGCCGCAGGGCGCTTTAGGCTTGGGGCTTAGATGACCGAACGCGACGCGATCCTTGCCTTCGTCGTTGCCTTCGTCGTCGCCGTCGCGTTAACGCCGCTGACGGCGAGGCTTGGGCGCCGCGTCGGCGCCGTCGATCAGCCGCGCGAGCGTGGCCTTTCCGAACATCCAACGCCGCTGCTGGGCGGCTTGGCGATTCTTGTCGCAGTGCTCGTCGCGAGCTTAATCTTCCTTGACCCGGGGGTCGGCGAAGACGAAAAGACGCGAGGGATTCTTGCCGGAGCGATCATTGTCACCCTCGTCGGGGCGCTCGACGATCGCTTTGATCTTCCAGCAGCGGTCAAGTTCATCGGCCAGATCATCGCGGCAACAATTCCGGTGCTCGCAGGGGTTGAGGTCTCAAACATCACGCTTCCATTTATCGGCGCCGTAGACCTCGGCTCTGCCGGTGCGCCGCTGACGGTGATTGGAATCGTCTTCGTGATCAACGTCGTCAACTTCTCCGACGGCGTTGATGGATTGGCTGCCGGCGTCTGCGCGATCAGCGCGGTCGCCTTTTCGGTCATCGCGTTTGACCTCGGTCGCGGCTCGGCGGCCGTCTTGGCGGCGATCATCGCCGGCTCGGCAGCGGGTTTCCTCGTCTTTAACTTCCACCCGGCGAAGGTCTTCATGGGCGACGCCGGCTCGAACCTGCTCGGGTTACTGCTGGCCTGCGTCGCGGTCGAGGGTGCGGTCAAGACGCAGGTCGTGCTGGCGCTCGTCTTCCCGTTGTTGGTCCTAGCGGTTCCATTCCTCGACACGACCTTCGTCGTGCTCAAAAGACTCAAATACGGCCGGCCGGTCTACGTTGCCGATCAAAGCCACTTCCACCATCGGATGAACCGGATTGGCTTCAGCCAGCGCAAGACGGTGCTCTACCTCTATGCCTGGACGATGTTGGTAGCCGGCTTTGCCGTCGCGCTGCGTTTTGTTCCTTACTCCGATGGCGCCGGGCAGCTCAACCTCGCTTGGTCGTTGGTGCTGGTTGCGGTTGGGCTGGTAGTCCTGGCGGCAAGCGTTTACCTCGTCTACGTGCTCGAGATCCTCAAGTTCCGTAGGCTGCGCGAGCGGCGGCTGCGTCGCGCCGATCCTCAGCTCTCCGAGGAGGAGGTGGCGCGTGACGTCTTTACGAAGCTCGAGACGGGCCAGTTTGATGTCGTCAACGTTGACGAGCCGGGCGCGACTCAGGCCGACCCGTAAACCGAACGAACCCAGATCTCAACCAAGGCGCGGATCAGCTCGTCGTCGGCAGGCAGCCCCTGCTGCAGGATTTGCTGGCTCAGCGTTCCCTCCGTCATCCAGGTCAGGGCGAAGGCCGTTGCCGAAGGGTTGGAGCAGGTCGCAAGGCCAGCCGACCGCTCTTCGCGGATCCGCTGTTCGGTTGCCTCGAGGAACTGACCAATCAAGCGCTGCCAGTGCTCGGCAACCTGCTCGTCGTAGGCCGCTACTTCGCCGAGCGCCTTCAGCAGCACGGCGTGTTCGCCAAATAGCCGCGCGACGTTCGTCAGCGCGCGCTCAAGCCGCACTGCCGGTTCGCCCTCGCCCGACCACCAGAGGTTGGCCTGCTCCAGCAACAGCTCATTTACGTCGGCAGTCAGCGCCATCAGCAGCTCTCGCTTGTCGGCGAAGTAGAAGTAGAAGGCTGTCCGCGTGATCCCAGCTTGCGTGGCGATCCGCTCCACGCCAAGGTCGGCAAACGAAGCACCCTCAGCGAGCAGCGTTTCGGTCGCCTCGAGTAGCGCGGCTTCAATCGCGACCCGCTTGGCCGTCGGCGCGCTGCTCTGTCTTGAAGGTGTGGCCATTGCTTCGAGGCTACCAGCGAAGTTGCAGCTTCCCTTTATTTGTGGGGCTTTTGGAGCGAAATGAGACCGCCGTCCTGCCCGCTCCGTACGGTTCTTGTGATGTCAAACGACGCTGGCCCTGAAATGTGGCGCGAGGGCCGTGGCGCGGCGGAGGCGTTCACGCTGCTGCGCAGCCCGCTCTGGCGTGGCCACGGCGTAGCTCACGGCGACGGCCAGCCGGTGATGTTGATTCCAGGCTTCCTTGCCGGTGACGGGTCGCTGGCATTGATGGGGCAGTGGCTGCGGCGGATTGGCTACCGCACTCATGGCTCTGGAATCAGCGCCCACGTCGGCTGCTCGGAAGAGACTGTGGCTCAGATTGAGCAGCGCGTGATCGCGCTCAGTGAGCGTTACGGCCGTCCGGTCGCGCTGATCGGTCAGAGCCGCGGCGGCAGCTGCGCGCGCGTCTTGGCTGTGCGCCAGCCGGACCGAGTCAACCGTGTGATTGGGCTCGGCTCGCCGCTGGTTGCCCAGATGGAGGACTTCCACATGTTGCTGCGGATTCAGATCCGCGCGCTCCAGCGCGCGCAGCGGCTCGGCGCGCCAGGGCTGATCGGCGAGGCCTGCGAGCGCAGCTGGCAGGCTTACAGCTTCGGCCTCGAGCCAACCGGCTGCTGCAGCCAGTTCTGGAGCGACCTCGACGAGGACATGCCTGCGCGGACGCTCTTCGCTTCGATCTACTCGCGTAGCGATGGTGTTCTCAACTGGCGTGCGTGCCTCGATCCTCAGGCGATGCACGTCGAGGTCAACAGCTCTCACTGCGGCATGGCGGTCAATCGCGAGGTCTACCAGCAAATCGGCGATCTACTCCAGCTTGAACTCGCCGGCGGCGCCCGTCAGCGGCTGCGCGCAATCGCCGCCTAGCGACCACTAGGGCCGATTGTGGCAGGCGTTACGAACTGTTACGGGCACGCAGGATCGAGCCACGATGCGATACGCTCGGCCAGCCTGCGGCGAGCTTCGCCTGCCAGCAATACCTCGTCAAAATGTCCCTAACGATCACGAGCCACCGAGCCTTCGCCATCAGCGAGCAATCATCAAAACCGACGATGCGTGCAGCCAACGCCGGGATCATGCTGCTCGTCGTTGTGTGCCTCTGCGCGCTGGTCGGCTACGGGCTCGGTTCGCTCGTCGGGCTGCCGATCGCGGTTGGTCTTGTCGGTCTGATCATTGGCCCAATCGTCGGCATCGCCTTCGTTCGTGCACGCTTCCGTGACCTCTAAGTCGATGCCTTACCTGCGCTACGCCGACCTGATCTTGCTCGCTGCTGCGTTGCCGGTCTTCCTGCTCGCTGGCTGGCCGATGCTCGGCTACCTCGGCGGCGCCTTCGCTTGGTGCGCCCAGCGCGCAGTCCAGGCGTGGACGAACAAGAAGGCGCAGGAGTCCGACAATCCTGCCCGCGTGGCTGGCATCGTGACCGGCTCAATGATCGGCCGAGGCTGGCTCGTCGCGCTCTCAATCTTTGGCGTTGGGATGATCGAGAACGACGCGGGCCTTGCCGCAGGCGTGCTCTTCATTGTCGTTTTCACCTTCTACTTCACGGTCTCGATCGCGACGCGCCCGTTCGATCAGCCGAAGGCGGGCCCTGCGGCATGATCAAAACTCGCCTCTTCGCCTTCGCTGCGACCTTCGCCGCCGTTCTCGCCTCGCCGGCGGGAGCGTTCGCGCTGAATGTCAATGAGGACTACCAGCCGCAGGACGAGTTCAAGCTCGATCCGTGGATTCCAATCGAGATTTTCGGGATCGACATGTCGATCAACAAGGCCGTCGTTTACGTCGTCGCAGCCGCTCTTCTCTCTTGCGTCACGCTGATCTACGTCGGCCACCGGATGAAGATGAAGCCGGGCCGCCTTCAAGCCGCCGTCGAGATGTACTACGGACTGATCGAGAGCATGACGAAGGGCAACCTCAGCGGCAAGATGGTCAATCGCTGGTTCCCGTTCTTGGCCACGATCTTCCTCTTCATTTGGTACTCGAACATGATCGGCTACATCCCGCTGCCTACAAACACGCATGAGCCGTTCATGCTCTTCGGGTTTGAGATCCCGTCGTTGGCGCTTTACGCCGCGACCGCGAACATCTCTGTGCCGCTCGTTCTGACGCTCGTCGTCGTGATCAGCTACCACTTCGAGGGGATCCGCGCGAAGGGCCCAATCAAGTACCTAAAGGGATGGGTTCCGGCCGGAGTGGAAGGCCCTGCGGCGTTCCCGATCTTCTTGATCGAGGTGATCTCGCAGTTCGTGCGGATCGTTTCGCTCTCAGTCCGTCTTTTTGCCAACATGCTCGCCGGCCACCTGCTGATCCTGTTCATGGGCGGGGGGCTCGTCGTACTGCTCAACTTGGCGCTCATAGGGTCACTGATCCTTGGCCTCGTGACCGGTACGATGGCCGTAGCCTTCTTCATCTTCGAGGTCGGCCTTGTCGCAACACTTCAAGCCTTTATCTTCACCATTCTGGCAGCGATCTACCTCGGCGGCGCCGTCGCCGAAGAACACTAAGGAGCAAGAACACAGTGGACCTCCACCTAATTAGCGAATTCGCCCAGTCGGGCGTCACGACGGAAGTGGCGCAGAACTACGGACGTCTGGGTATGAAAGCGATTGCCCTTGGCATCGGCGCCGGTCTCGGCACGATTGGCCCTGGCATCGGCGTCGGCTTTATCTTCGGAAAGGTGATCGAATCGGTCACCCGTCAGCCTGAGATGAAGGATGAGATCACCTCGATTCAGTGGCTTGGCTTCGCGCTGACTGAGGCGATCGTCTTCTACGCCTTCATTTTCGGCCTGATCGCCTTCTTCCTCGGATAAGGCGATGCTTGCCGTACTAACGCCACTGGCCTCTGCCGAAGGCGGCAGCAGCTTCCTCGTCAGCCCAAATCTGGGGCTGATGATTTGGACGCTGCTCGCTTTCGGCGTGACCTTGATCGTGCTCAACAAGTTCGCCTTCCCGGCGATCCGCGATGCGCTCGACAAGCGCGTCAAGATGATTGACGACTCGATCGAAGACGCCAAGAAGGCGCGTGAGGAATCCGACGCGCTGCTCGCCGAGTACCGCGAGCGGCTCAAGGACGCGCGCGTTCAGGCCGATGAGATCGTCGCTCGGGCGCGCAAGGCGGCCGAGACGCATGAGCATGATTCAAGCGAAGAGGCACGCGTCAAGCGCGCCGAAATGCTCGAACAGACTCGCCGTGACATCGACGCCGAAACGCGCCGCGCGATCGAAGAGATCCGCTCCGAAGTTGCCAACCTGACGGTGCTCGCTACCGAGAAGGTGACCGGTCGCGTGCTGACCGACGCCGATCAGCAGCGGCTCGTTGACGAGGCGCTCGGTGAGCTCGACTTCTCAGCGATCAGCGGCGAGCGACGGAACTAGTTCAGATGGAAGCGATCGCTCAGGTCTATTCGCGCTCTCTCTTTGAGGTCGCGAGCGAGCAGAATCATCTCGAGCTCGTGCGCGAGCAGCTCGGTCAGCTAGCTGACGCGCTGGGCGAGAACGAAGAGCTGAAGCTGTTCTGCTTCTCGCCTTACTTCTCGACCGAGGAGAAGAAGGCCGGCCTGATGAAGGCGGTTGATGGCGCCGACCCGGCGGTCGAAAACTTCCTGATGCTGCTGACTGAGAACCAGCGACTGCCGGTGATCTTCCGCGTCCGCGAGGAATTTGACCGGCTCTGCGACGAGGCAGAGGACCTGCTCGCCGTAACCGTCACCAGCGCAGTGACGCTCGACCCGGCCGTTGTCAGCCGGATCGGTGATCAGATTGGCCGTCAGACGGGCCGCAAGATCGAACTCGCAGAAGAGGTAGACCCAGCAATCATCGGCGGCTTCGTTGTTCGCGCCGGCGACTCAATTCTTGACGCATCAATCCGTAACCGACTAGACCAGCTTCGAACAGAGGTCGCACGCGCTTAGGGGCGCGGCGAATCCAAGGAGAAGATAAGAAGACCATGCAGATCAAGCCCGATGAGATCACAACCATCCTCAAGTCCCGCATCGAAGGCCTCGAAGCCGGCGGAGCTGAGCTGACCGAGGTCGGCACAGTGCTGTCGATTGGTGACGGAATCGCCCGCATCCACGGGCTCGAGAACTGCCAGTCATTGGAGATGCTCGAGCTTCCCCACGGCGTTACCGGCCTCGCACTTAACCTCGAATCCGACAACGTCGGCGCCGTCCTCTTCGGCAACTGGACCGAGATCGTTGAAGGCGACATCGTCAAGCGCACCGGCCGCCTGCTCGAGGTTCCAGTCGGCGACGCACTGCTGGGCCGGATCGTCGATCCGCTCGGACGGCCGCTCGACGGCAAGGGCGCGCTAAACACGACCGAGACTCGCCTCGCTGAGTTCAAGGCCCCGGGCGTAGTCCAGCGCCAGCCGGTCACCGAGCCGATGCAGACCGGCCTTAAGGCGATCGACTCGATGATCCCGGTTGGTCGCGGCCAGCGCGAGCTAATCATTGGCGACCGCCAGACCGGCAAGACATCGATTGCGATCGACACGATCATCAACAACAAGGACAGCGAACTGGTCTTCGTTTACGTTGCGATCGGCCAGCGGATGGCGACCGTCGTTCAGCTCGCTGAAACGCTCGCCGAGGCCGGCGCTTTGGAGCGCACGATCATCGTTGCCGCGGCAGCCGATGAGTCGGCACCGATGAAGTACCTCGCGCCTTACGCCGGCTGCGCGATGGGTGAGTACTTCCTCTACAAGGGCGGCCACGTTGTAGCCGTTTACGACGACCTCACGAAGCACGCCTTCGCTTACCGCCAGATGTCGCTGCTGCTGCGCCGCCCGCCGGGCCGCGAGGCATACCCAGGCGACGTCTTCTACCTCCACAGCCGCCTGCTCGAGCGTTCGGTCAAGCTGAGCGATGATCTCGGTGGCGGCTCCTTGACGGCGCTGCCGATCATCGAGACGCAGGCTGGCGACGTTTCGGCCTACATCCCAACGAACGTGATTTCGATCACCGACGGGCAGATCTTCCTTGAGCCGAAGCTCTTTAACTCCGGCGTTCGACCAGCGATCAACGTTGGTATTTCGGTCTCACGCGTCGGCGGTAACGCGCAGATCTCGCCGATGAAGAAGATCGCTGGTCGCCTTAAGATCGAGCTCTCACAGTTCCGTGACCTTGAGGCCTTCGCCCAGTTCGGCTCCGACCTCGACGCTGACACGCAGCGCACGCTGGCTCGTGGTGAGCGGCTCGTCGCAACGCTAAACCAGGCTGAGCGCGACCCGCTGGCGATCGAGCTTCAGGTCGCACAGATCTTCTCCGCTACATCGGGCGCGCTCGACCGAATCACGGTTGAGCGGATCCCAGAGTTCCTCGACGGGCTGACGCAGCGCGTTCGCGCTGAGGACGCGGCGACGCTCGAGAAGATCAAGAGCGGCGACTGGTCCGACGAAACGCAGGCTGCCCTGACGAAGATCGTTAGCGGCTTCGCCGACGACTTCGGCTACGACCTTGACGAAGAGGGCCAGCCGATCATTGAGACCGGCGTTGGCGACACGACGCGCGGCGAAGAGGGCCTGCGCGCAATCGAGAAGGCCGAAGCGGAGGCAGCGGCGACCGCTATCTAGCGCGCGCCGCAAGCACAGCAAATGTCCCAGCGGGACGTAAAACAGCGGATTGAATCCGTTAAGAACATCCGCAAGATCACGAGCGCGATGCAGATGGTCGCGGCCGCAAGGCTGCGCCGGGCTGAGCAGCGGATCGCAGCGCTGCGCCCGTACGCAGGGGCGATCCGCAGGATGACGCGCCAAGCTGCTGCCGCCGCCGGAGGCGAGGTTGCTGGCAACCCAATTCTGCAGCAGCACGAGAAGCTTGAAACGGCGGCGATCCTGCTCGTCACCGGTGACCGTGGCCTGGCCGGCGCCTTTAACTCGCAGATCATCCGCGCAGGGCTGCTCGCCGCCGCCGAATACGAAGCCGAAGGCGTCAAGGTGCGCTTTTACGCCGTTGGTCGCCGTGGCGTCTCATCACTGATCTTCCGCAAGCTTGACCCAGCAGGGCGCTATGTCGGCTTCACCGACCGCCCGGGATACGCTGACGCGCGGCACATCGCCGAGGAGCTGATCGCCGCCTACGTCGACGATGAGGTCGATCGCGTCGAGATCTTCTACAACGGCTACGTCTCAGCGTTGACGCAGGAGGTCCGCCGCGAAGTGCTGCTGCCGCTGCAGCAGGCAACCGTCGACGAAGAGATCGCGCTAGCCGAGCAGGAGAGCGACGGCAGCGAGGTTCACCACGCGCTGGTCGAGTACGAACCTGACCCGGCTGAGATCCTCCAGCGCTTGATCCCCGACTACGTCGAAATCTCGGTCTTCCGCGCGCTGCTCGAATCGACAGCGTCGGAGCATGGCGCCCGCATGACAGCGATGCGCAGCGCCTCCGAGAACGCCGCCGAGGTGATCGACGACCTCACGCTGGAGATGAACCGTGCCCGCCAAGCAGAGATCACGCAGGAAATTATGGAAGTCGTTGCCGGCGCTGAGTCGCTGACCTGATCACAATCAAATCAGAGGAACAAATGGAATCTGAAAGCAGTAACACAGGACGCATCGAAGAGGTCAAGGGAGTCGTCATTGAGGCTTCCTTCCCTGGCTCGTTGCCTGAGATCAACCACGCCATCACTGTCGAGCTGGGCGGTGAAACGCTGGTCTGCGAAGTGCAGCAGCAGCTCGGCGACGACCGCGTCCGCGCAGTCGCAATGGACACGACCGACGGGCTTGCTCGTGGCGTTGCCGTTACTGACACGCACGGGCCGATCACGGTCCCAGTCGGCGAGCAGACGCTCGGCCGCATCTTCAACCTGCTCGGCGAAACGATCGACGGTGGCCCTGAAATCACGGTCGACGAACGTCGTCCAATCCACCAGCCAGCCCCTGACGTTGAGGATCTAACGCCAACGACCGAGATGTTCGAGACCGGCATCAAGGTGATCGACCTGCTCGCGCCTTACGCCAAGGGCGGAAAGGTCGGGCTATTCGGCGGTGCTGGAGTAGGTAAGACGGTTCTGATTCAGGAGCTGATCCACAACCTCGCCAAGGAGCACGGCGGCCTCTCCGCGTTCTGCGGCGTCGGCGAGCGCTCGCGCGAAGGAAACGACCTTTGGCTGGAGATGAAGGAGTCGGGCGTTATTGACAAGACGATGCTCGTCTTCGGTCAGATGAACGAGCCTCCAGGAGCTCGTATGCGCGTCGCGCTTTCGGGCCTGACGATGGCTGAGTACTTCCGTGATCAAGGCCAGGACGTGCTGCTCTTCATCGACAACATCTTCCGCTTCGTTCAGGCCGGTTCAGAGGTTTCGGCGCTGATGGGCCGGATGCCTTCGCAGGTCGGCTACCAGCCAACGCTGGAATCGGAGATGGGTCAGCTACAGGAGCGAATCACCTCAACGCGCCAAGGTTCGGTTACCTCGGTGCAGGCGATTTACGTTCCTGCCGACGACCTCACCGACCCGGCGCCGGCCTCGGTATTCGCCCACCTCAACGCGACGACCGTGCTTTCACGTTCGATCTCGGAGAAGGGCATCTACCCGGCCGTCGATCCGCTCGATTCAACCTCAACGATCCTCAAGGCCGACATCCTCGGCCAAGAGCACTACGACGTCGCGACCCGCGTCAAGGAGATCCTGCAGCGCTACAAGGAGCTCCAGGACATCATCGCGATCCTCGGAATTGATGAGCTCTCAGAGGAAGACAAGATCACCGTGCAGCGCGCACGTAAGGTCGAGCGCTTCCTCTCGCAGCCATTCAACGTTGCCGAGCAGTTCACCGGTACGCCTGGTGAATATGTGCCGGTCGCCGAGACGGTGCGCTCGTTCCGTGAGCTGATCGAAGGCGTTCACGATGACGTGCCTGAGTCGGCCTTCCTGCTGAAGGGCACGATCGAGCAAGTTGTCGAAGCCGCAGCTAAGGACCGCTAGCAGCGAGGATGGCCCGCGCTCCGTTCCAAGTCGAGGTGTTGACGCCTGAAGGGCCGATCTTTAGCGGCGAGGTTGAGATGGTCTCAACCCGCACCGAGGTCGGCTCGATCGGCATCTTGGCGCACCACACGCCGCTGCTGGGAATGCTTGCGCCGGCTGAGCTGAAGCTCTACATCTCGGAGAGTGAGATCGTCAGCTTTGCTCAAGGTGAGGGTTACATCCAGGTTGCCGACAACCACGCCTTGGTGCTGGTTGAGGAGGCGATCAAGCCGGAAGAGCTGGTGCGCGAGGAGCTTCAGGCTCAGATCGATGCCGCTGAAGCCGCTATCGCTGAGGCTGAACCTCACACGGCGGCGCAGAAGAAGGCGCTGCGAGATCAGCGCCGCGCGAAGATCTTCTTCGGCATCCTCGAAGCGTAGAGCCGCTAGATCAGTCGGCTTTGAGGCCGTAGCTGGCGGCAGCGGCTGTTAGCTCGTCCAAGCCGAATGCCTCAACTGGACCTAGCGCGCCGGATCCACTGACCTTGCCGGCAGCTACCTGCTCCGCGCCCCAGGCGAGGAAGGCGGCCGTAAGGTCGTAGCCATTGGGGCCGCTCAGACGGACCGAGCTGAGCTGCTTGCCGGCCCGGTCGTAAGTTACGGCGCAGATGATCGAGCGCGAGCCAGCGCGGGCCGCCGCGTCCGGGCCGCCAGTTGAGCCGGTGACGAACTTCGAACTGAGCGCGCCTAGGCCGGCGCGGACGCCGGGGATCTTTG
>JAEMTR010000285.1 GCA_016462245.1 Solirubrobacteraceae bacterium | reverse complement strand
CATGTGTTAAGCACGCCGCCAGCGTTCGTCCTGAGCCAGGATCAAACTCTCCATAAAGTACATCGACTTCAGGCCCGAAGGCCTTTACTCGAATGTTTGAGAGTTCGCCATGACCTACTTCTACGGCACTCCGTACACGGGGTGCCGCGGTCTTGACTGGTTACTACTCAGACCGCCACGTGGCCAGCAAAGCCGGCCACCGGCGGTTCGAACCTGGACGCACATCCGGGTCAGGTGTTCAGACCCGGAGGTACGCATGCTGTTGAGTTTTCAAAGACCGACACACCCAGGCGGGAAGGGGCTTCCTTCTCGAGGGGCGCTCAGCGCCGAGGCGCTGAGAACCGGGTCGAAGCGGGGAGCAACTTCACTCCTACTTACGACCGCTCCGCATCGTAGCAGGAAACAACTGATTTTTATCGGTCGATCTTGAAGCGTTTGAAGCGCCGACGCCCGATCTGGACGACCGCGCCGGACAGCTGTGCTGGGTCGAGATCCAAATGTGCTGGATCGACCGCCTCGCCGTCGATCTTGACGCCGCCCTGTTCGACCAGCCTGCGAGCCTCGGAGCGCGAGATGTCAAAGCCCTCGGCGAGTGCTTGCGGTAGGTGAACCATTCCGTCGCCGACCGTTAATGAGAACTCGTCTATATCTTCAGGAAGCTCGTGCTTTGCGAACTGACTGACGAACTGCGCCTCTGCTGCGTCGGCTGCGGCCTCGTTATGGAATCGCGCCACGATCCCCTTCGCTAGCGCCACCTTGGTGTCACGCGCGCCGGTCCCGTCTGCTGGCGGCGAAATCGCAAGCAGCTCAAACCAGCTTGCCATCGCTTCGTCCGGGAGCCGCATCGTTCGACCAAACATCTCGTCGGCGCTTGACTCAATGGCGATCTCGTTGCCCTTCGTCTTCGACATCTTCTCGACGCCGTCGATGCCGGCCAGGATCGGCATCGTGAGGACGGCCTGTTCGGCAATTCCGTAATGGCGCTGGATGTCGCGCCCAAGCAGGATGTTGAAGGTCTGGTCGGTGCCGCCGATCTCTACGTCAGCTTCGATGGCGACCGAGTCGTAGCCCTGCATCAGTGGGTAGAGAAGCTCGAGCACCGAGATCGGTGAGCCGCCCTTGTAGCGCTTTGAGAAGTCCTCGCGCTCTAGAAGTTGCGCGACCGTCGTTGTCCGCACCAGCGCCAGAAGCTCGGCCATCGGCATGTCTAGCCACTCGCTATTGAAACGAAGCTCATAGCGCTCTGGGTTCTGGTCGAGGATGCGGCCGGCCTGCGCCTCGTAGCTGTTCGCATTAGCGATGATCTCTTCTGGACTGAGCACGGGGCGCGTCTCCGAACGGCCGCTTGGATCCCCTACCCGCGCCGTGTAGTCACCAACGATCAGTACGACCCGATGGCCTTGATCTTGAAACTCGCGCAATTTCGTCAGCACGACCGTGTGACCGAGGTGAATGTCGGGGGCGGTTGGATCTAGGCCCAGCTTTACTCGCAGCTGCCTCCCCTCCCTTTCGGCAAGCTCA
>JAEMTR010000284.1:1130-1522 GCA_016462245.1 Solirubrobacteraceae bacterium | reverse complement strand
GTTGAGATTCTCTCCAGCCAATACGGCTGGGACTACAGCGCAAATAATGTTGACCAGATCACGCGTCGCTTCCGCGGCGAGTGCGACAAGGCAGCCGAGGAGCAATGAGAGTGACATGACCACCGCGGACAAAATGTTCAGCGACTTCCGCGCCGCACACGAGCGCGGCGACTAGGTTCGTCGCTGCCGCCTCGTCGAATAGTTCAGCGGCTCGCTGCATCACAGGCGTCTGCTGTTCGAGCGCGAAGGCTGCTGCGTCATAGCTACGCAGCGGTGCCTCCTCGATCAGGTAGCGGGTGATCCGCACCTCAAGCTCGTCGCGCTCATCGCCACTGAACCCGGCCAGGCAAGCGGCCAGGTTGAGTTGTTCGCCGCGCTCGTGTGCGGCGCGG
>JAEMTR010000284.1:0-1120 GCA_016462245.1 Solirubrobacteraceae bacterium | reverse complement strand
CTCGGCTGCCTTGTCGCACTCGCCGCGGAAGCGACGCGTGATCTGGTCAACATTGTTTGCGCTGTAGTCCCAGCCATGTTGGCTGGAGAGAATCTCAACGACCTGCTTTGAAGAATTGTCGCCGATCAGGCGGAGCAAGATGATCGCTCGGTGCTCCTCGCTCAGCAGTTCGAGCTGGGCCTTGAAGATCTCGCGGTCGCCGATCGCGTCGTAGCGTTCATCCTCGGCGCTGGGCTCGTGCGACTTGCGCCCGTCGGTGGGTTCGTAGTTGAGCGTCTCTGAGTCGCGGCGCGCCTGCTCGCGGCCGTCCCGCGTGATGCCGGCCGCGTAACGCGCAGCGATCTGTGAGAGCCAGCCGCGGAACTGCTTCAGGTTCGCGAGTTCCGGTGGGTTCTTCAGCACCGCTTTGACAGCTTCGGTGATCGCCCCGTCGGAGACCTCATCAATGAGTTCCTCCGGCGTCTTTGCTGAGACGACGTAGCGGATGAGACCGATATGCAGATAGACGAGCATCTGCGTCGCCTGCCGGCCAGCCTCGCTCTCACCAGCGTGAAGCGCGCTGTGGATGTATACGAGAGCCTTCTGCGGATCACGTTCAAAGAGATCGCGGAAGGCTTCGTTAGTAAGTGGGAGAAATGGCTTAGTCATCGGTTACAAGAGAAGGGTCGCAGAGCAGCACACTTTTCTGACAAAACTTCTCTTCAGTCAGAAAACGGTAGGCCCGAGCGACCTACTCAGCATGTCCAAACAACGCCCTTTCGTCCGAGCCTGCATTCGTCAGGGGAGGATCACACTCAACTGCTGGAGGCCCTCGATGATCTCCGGTGGCCCTGCCGCAATGCAGCTTGGCCGCGTCCGCGCTTCGCTGCTCGATTTCTACGTCACCGAATCCGACGAGCTGATCGTCGAAGCGGTTTCGGGCAGCAGCCTGAGAGAAGAACACGTCGAAATCCTCGTCGACTGGGCGCGCACCGTGGGCTATGAGCGGATCTGGCTGCCCGACCAGGTGATCGACATCGAAGCCGACCCAGCAATCGTTGGCGTCGCCAAGGTCAAGTGCCGCACCTGCGGCGCCCATTGGCAGGACTCATCGACCGACTTCTGGCTGAAGGTCCGCGAC